>DYSM01000026.1 GCA_020718265.1 Draconibacterium orientale
ATCTCAAATCTCAAATCTCATATCTCATATCTCATATCTCAAATCTCATATCTCAGGTCTAATCTATTTTCGGCAATATGCCCGGCGTGAGCGGTGCACCCATTTTTCGTGCGGTTTTCTGCAAAATTTCTATGTCTTTTTCTAATTTTTCAATTTCGGAAATCAAAACTTTCAATTCCGATTTTCCCAAAACTAAATTGTCGCTCAGTGTTTGCGTGGGTGCGGATGTGCTGTTCCACAAGCCTTCCACTGCTGCTCCGATGCGTTCGGACACCGACGGCGGCTGGTTTCCGTTGCGTTTGGCAATGGTTTCGTCGCCGTTTAATTTTCGGCTCAGAGTTTTAATTTGGGCGGAAAATGTTTCAACAAGCGCAAGTTCCGAAGCTGAATTTGTCGGAGCGTTTGCAAAAGCAGTTCGGAGTGCTATTAATTTGTGTTCCAATTGTTTAAGATATGAATTTGTGGCATAAACCGCGCCGTTGAGTTTGGCTGCTTCGAGCTGAAATTCGGCGAGTGCTTTGCGGTCGGCGGCGGGCAGCGTGGCGTTATTGAGCGGCACTGCATGGAAGCAAACATCATCGCAAAATTTGGTTTCAACGCCGGCAACCATTTTCGACAAGCTCACGCTATATTTGCCCGGCATCACAGGCATTCCTGATTTTTGACTGTCGTAATTTGCTGTATTACTTTCTGTTACCGGATTTTGATTGAATGTTCTCAAACCCCAATTTACACGCTGAATACCTTTTGTTGCAGTAGCTTCAATTCGGCGAACGATATTGCCGGCATCGTCTTTTACGGTCAGAATTAAAAACGGCTTGCGTTCGTCATCCTCGGCTCTAAGTTCTGATTCTGTGGGATATACACTATCTTTTCCGTCTTTTGCAGCTTGTTTTTCGGCATCTTTACGAATTTGTTTTTTAGTTTTAATATCTTCTTTCAAATAAATCGTAAAAACTGCACCGTAATCCGGATTTTTGCCCGCAAAATAGGTTGCGCCTTGCCCATACGTAACATCTGTTTGAATAAACATCAACGCATCTTTTACCGAGAAAATAAAGGCGGGTTTGTCTGTAATTTCGGTCGAAATCTCGCGTAACGGCGCATAATCGTCCAAAATATAAATGCCGCGCCCGAAGGTTGCAATCACCAAATCGTCTTGTTTTTTGTGAATTTTGAGGTCGAAAACTGCAATGGTGGGCAAACCGTTTTTGAGCTGCGTCCACGTTTTTCCGGCATCGGGCGACGCAAAAACGCCAAATTCTGTGCCGACAAAAAGTAGATTTTTGTTGATATGATCTTCCGCAATTGTGAAAACCGTGCCGCGTTCGGGCAAATTAGATGTGATTGATTCCCAAGATTTTCCCTTATTTCTGCTTATGTAGATATGCGGTTTCAAATCGTTGTTTTTTCTGCCGTCAAAACTTGCAAATACCACATTTTCATCGTGTTGCGAAGCCAAAATGCAACTCACATACGTCATATCGGGAACAGAACCAAATTTTTCATATTTTGCCCACGAAGTTCCGCCGTTTTCGGTAACCTGAATCAATCCGTCATCGGTTCCGACATAAAGCAGATTTTCATTTTTTTCAGATTCCGAAAAAGCTACTATATTTCCGAAAAGCGAAGTCGAGACGTTTTTCGCCACAGCTTCGGGCGATTGTAATTTTCCCATCACTTTCAGCTGGTTACGGTCAAGTTGGCGTGCCAAATCGGGGCTTATCACCGTCCAAGAATTGCCTCTGTCCTCGCTTCTGAACAATTTGTTTGCGGCAAAATAAATGCGCGAATGTTTGTGCGCACTCACGGCAAGCGGCGCGTTCCAATTCCAGCGGTAAGCCTCACCCGGCGGGGCTTGCGGAATAATGTAAACCGATTCGCCGGAGCGTTTATCGAAGCGCGCCAAGCCGCCGTATTGATATTCGGTGTAAATTATATTTGCATCTTTGGGGTCGAACGCTGAGAAAAAACCGTCGCCGCCGAGCGTGGTTGTCCAATCTGAATTCAAAATACCGTATTCGCTCACGGTTTGCGACGGTCCGGTCATGCTGTTGTTGTCCTGCGTGCCGACGCAAAGGTTGTAAAACGGCTCGGTATTGTCCATGGAAACGCGATAGTATTGAGTAACAGGCAAATTGGAAACGTGTCGCCATTTTGCGCCGTGGTCGTAAGTTTCGTAAACGCCGCCATCGCCGCCGATGAGCCAATGGTTTGTGTTTGAAGGATTTATCCACAATGCGTGGTCGTCCACATGGCGATATTCAAGCCCGATATTTGTCCATGTTTTGCCGCCGTCGAGCGTAAATACGGTATATGTATCGGTTGAAAAAACTTTGTTTACATTCTTTGGGTCGCAGTGGATACGATTGTAATATTGAGCACTTCCCGACGAATAATCGCTTTGTTTTGTCCACGATTCTCCTCTGTCTTTGCTGAGAAAAAATCCGCCGTTTTTTTCGGCAGCTTCAACAATTGCGTAAACGTAATCGGGATTTACCGGCGAAATTGCCAAACCGATGCGTCCGACATCGCCGGAAGGCAAGCCGTTCGTGAGTTTGCGCCACGTTTTTCCGGCATCTTCCGATTTGTAAATTGCCGATTCGGGTCCGCCGTTAATGAGCGTAAAAACATGTCTTCTGCGTTGATAACTTGCACAATAGAGCACATCCGGATTTCGCGGGTCGAACACAATATCCGTAACGCCGGTGTTTGCGCTGATGTCCAAAATTTTCTGCCAAGTTGCGCCTTTGTCGATGGTTTTATACAAACCACGCTCGCCGCCGTCGCCCCAGAGCGGACCTTGCGCGGCAACATAAACGTGCGAATTTCTAGGGTCAATAACGATGCGCCCGATGTGTTCGGACTTTTGTAAACCCATGTTTTTGAACGATTTACCACCGTCGCGTGAGAGATAAACGCCGTCGCCGTAACCGATGGCGCGTTGGCTGTTGTATTCGCCCGTGCCGACCCAAACTTCGTTCGTATTTTGCGGGTCAATCGCAACATCGGCTGTCGAATATGAGCCGTAAGAATCGAAAATCGGTTCAAACGTGATGCCTGAATTGACTGTTTTCCAGACATTTCCTGCGGCAACGGCAAGGTAATATTCCGACGGATTGTTGGGATTAACCTCAATATCAGCAATGCGCCCGGATGCGTGCGCCGGTCCGAGACTGCGGAATTTCAAGGAAGATGCCGCAACGGAAAACGGACTTTCATCTGTTGTAGCTTCTTGACTAAAACTATTTTGCCCAAAAATTACGTGTATCAACACGATAATGACGAGTATTTGAATTGGCTTTTTCATTTTTTTCTTAAATATTCTGCAAGATATTCAAAAAAAATTGTTGAGCAAATAAATTTTATTCTTTTTCTTCAACACAAATTTGCCCTTTTTTTACAGCAATAAATGTACGAATTGAGAGAAATAAAATAAGTAAATTTAAGAACACAAAAATAGTTATGGCTAAATATTTGTAAAATAATAAGTTACTTTTTTCAAAAACAAGTTGTGTTGCAATTGTGAGTGCGGCGAGCGGAAAAGTGTATGCCCACCACGATAAAAAGAACTCAATTTTTATAAATATTTTTGCATTAAAGAAAAGTAGTAAAGCTGTGAAAAGCGAAAAAAAGTATAGTAAATGAGCTGCGCTGTCGAAGGAGCTTGTGAGTTTCATGTAAGAAATAAATGCGACTGCCGGAGGTGCTATCAGAATGAAAAATGTCGGCAAAAGTTTGTCGGCAAGCGGAGCGTGAAAAATTGCACGATAAATAAAAATTGTAAATAAAACTATCCACAAAATTAATCCGATACTGAAGAAAAACCAAGAAAAATGTGCGTGAAAATGAACTGTTGCCGGAATCGGAACCAGCATATTTCCAACTACGGGAATGAACCATGCCGGATTTTTATGATTGACATTAAAATGTGTATGAATCATCCACGCCGAAATAATTTTTAAAGTAAATATAATGTGTGCAGTTGCGCCAACGATGAGCAAAATTTTGGAAATATCTTTACTTTCGTTTAAAAATGCGATGCTTAAAAGGACTAAACTTATCGAAATTGCCGGGAAGAAATTCATTTTCACAGGGTTGAGCCATTCATTTTTTACGGCACTGTTGAATTTTACCAGTTTTGTGAGATATAAAACGGAGATTACAACATAACAAAAACTTGCAAAAAGTGTTAAAAAAAAGCTGTAATGCGGCAGTTGAAATAAGACTTCTGCGCGATGCGTTGTAATACTCAATCCGCTCAGACCCATTACAACAGAAAAATACGAAACAGGAAAATGTCGTAATTTGTCCGAAAACATATTATTTTTCATAAATTAATTTTGAAAATTTGGCGCAAAGATAAAGCGATAAATGAACATATACTCATTTATCACTTTATTTTTTGTAAATTATTCAAAAAAAAGAAAAGTGTGTAAAAAGAAATTGAGCTTAATGATTTGAATATTAACTACATCGTTTCAATGTTGATGTCCACACCGCTGTCCAAACCCATGTCCGTAATATCATCGAACAATTCAGGGTCGGATTCCGGATAATACCAATGTACGTGCAGCTGTTCTTTCTTGGTTGCGTATAAATCTGCTAAGAGTAACATCATGTCGAACAGCATTTTAGAGGTGCTGGTGTTGAAATAATTCAGCTTTAAAACTAATTCAAATTTGCGTCCGGGAAATTCGCTTTCGTAATCACGAATCCAATCCATAATCTGTCCATAAAACACTTTACTGTCGTCCATGAACGATTCTCCTGCGATGAGTCCCATGCCGGTTTCGGGCGAAAATGAGATTCTCGGATACAAGAGTGAGCCTTTGCTGCCGTCTATGATTTCAAGATTTATCATAAATACGTGTTTTATGAAACAAAAAAGTGTTTAAATGCAAAATTTCGTGTAAAGTACATCGACAAAAGTATAAAAATTATTTTTAAAGAAGATATGTTTTTAAATATTACTTTACAAAAATATAGGCTGTGCCGTAAAAAACGGTATATCAGTCCGATTTTTTATTTAGAAATGTTGCAAAATATAAAATTATAAAAAAAAATTGAAATATCTTTACCCAAAATTTTCCGTATGCAAAGAGATGCAATCGTTTTCGATTTTATCGAACAAGAATATCAAAGACAAAAACGAGGCTTAGAATTGATAGCCTCCGAAAATTTTGTCAGTAAACAAGTTATGGAAGCCATGGGCTCGCCTCTAACCAACAAATATGCAGAGGGTTATCCCGGAAATCGCTATTACGGCGGCTGCCAAATTGTGGACAAAACCGAGCAATTGGCTATCGACAGAGTGAAGCAACTCTTTGATGCCGAGTGGGCAAATGTGCAACCGCATTCGGGCGCGCAGGCAAACGCCGCCGTGATGTTGGCAGTATTGAATCCGGGCGACACGTTTTTAGGCTTGAACCTTTCGCACGGCGGACATTTAACGCACGGTTCGTTCGTAAATTTTTCTGGTATTTTGTATAAAGCGTTGTCGTACAATGTGAAAGAGGAAACCGGACAAGTAGATTACGACGAAATGGAAACCCTTGCTTTGGAACACAAACCCAAGTTGATTATCGGCGGCGCGTCCGCTTACTCGCGCGAGTGGGATTACGCAAAAATGCGCGAAATTGCCGACAAAATCGGAGCGTTATTTATGATTGATATGGCTCACCCGGCAGGTTTAATTGCCGCAGGTTTGTTGGAAAACCCTGTAAAACACGCACATATCGTAACATCCACCACGCACAAAACCTTACGCGGACCGCGCGGCGGAATTATTTTGATGGGCAAAGATTTCGACAATCCGTTTGGAAAAAAAACGCCCAAAGGCGAAATTCGCAAAATGTCGTCGCTGTTGGATTCTGCGGTTTTTCCCGGCACACAAGGCGGACCGCTCGAGCACATTATTGCCGCAAAAGCGGTAGCGTTCGGCGAAGCTCTTACGGATGAGTTTAAAACCTATCAAAAACAAGTTCTTTCAAACTCAAAAGCTTTGGCAAATGCTTTTATATCAAAAGGTTACAAAGTAATTTCGGACGGCACGGATAACCATTCCATGCTCATTGATTTGCGCACAAAATACCCGGATGTAACAGGAAAAATTGCCGAAAAGGCTTTAGAAAAAGCCGACATCACACTTAACAAAAACATGGTTCCGTTCGATTCGCGTTCGCCGTTCCTGACCTCAGGCGTGCGTGTGGGCACGCCCGCCGTAACCACGCGCGGACTCAAAGAAGAAGCCATGCAAACCATTGTGGACTTGATAGATACCGTTATTGCAAATCACGACAACGATGCCGTTCTCGCCGAAGTGCGCGCCAAAGTAAATGCCATGATGGAACATTTACCGCTGACAACGCACTGAGAACCAGTTCGTTAAATTAAGCTTTTTGAATAGAATTCATAACACCGACACGTTGTTGTATGGCGTTAGAAGATTCAATTTTTTTATTTTTATCTATAAAAAAAGATTTAAGACAAGAATAAAAGTCAAATTTTACAATCTGAATACTGTAATCGGATGTCTATTATCTAATATAAGTAATTCATTTTTAATTACATATAAAATGGCAGAATTTTTAACACCAAAAACACAGCAGGAATTTGAAAAGAATTTTTGCGCATTAAAGCCGCTGATGAACAGCACACAAGCCTATTTCGAAAGTTCGAGATGCTTGTTCTGTTACGATGCGCCCTGCACGACCGCCTGCCCAGCCGGCATTGACGTGCCGCTGTTTATCCGACAAATTTATACCGGAAATTTAATCGGTTCCGCAAAAACAATTTACTCGAAAAACTACTTCGGAAGCACATGCGGACTCGTGTGCCCGACCGAAGTACTTTGCGAAGGTGCATGTGTGCTTAACAAACAACAAGTCAGACCGATAGAAATCGGACGACTTCAAAATTACGCCACACAATCTGCCATGAACAACGGCTCGAACGTGTTCTCGAAAGAAGCCGCTAAATCAAAAAAAATAGCCGTCATCGGCGCCGGTCCTGCAGGCATTGCTGCCGCTTGCGAACTCAGTTTATTGGGCTATTCGGTCGAAATTTTTGAAGCATTGAGCGTGCCTACCGGATTGGTACTCACAGGTATAGCTCCGTACAAAATCACAAATACGCAAGCCGTTGCCGAATTTGAATACCTACAATCTTCCTTTGGTTTCAAAACGCATTTCAATTCTAAAATTGAAACTGCCGAACAATTGAAAAAATTGGAAACCGATTTTGATGCAATCTTCTTAGGTACAGGACTTTCCGGCACGAAGAAAATCGGAATTCCGGGCGAAAATCTTAGAAATTACGTTGGTGCAACCGAATTTATAGCAAAATTGAAACGCGATTTTAAAACCACCGAAATTCACAAAACCGCAGTCGTGCTCGGCGGCGGAAATACCGCAATGGACGCGGCTTCCGAGTGTGCGCGCATGGGTATGCCCGATGTGATTTTGGCATACCGACGCTCAAAAGCTGAAATGGGCGGCTACGAATTTGAATACGAACTTGTAAAACTCGTTGGCGTGGACGGAATTTTCAATGCCGCTCCTGTCGAAATTCTCGGAAAAGATATCGTTGAAGGCGTGAAATTTGTAAAAACGCAAACTGTTGACGGTAAAGTTGTTCCGATAGAAAATTCGGAATTTACAATTGCCTGCACTTTGGTTATAAACGCAACCGGACAACAAAAACAAACCGAATTCTACGCAAAAATTCAAGGTTTGCAAACCGACAAAAACGGAAAAGTTTTGGCTGACGAAACGACGTTTCAAGTCGGTTCGAGCAAATATTTTGTCGGCGGCGATGCCGTAAACGGCGGTGCCGAAGTTGTAAACGCGGCAGCCGACGGCAAAAAAGCGGCTCGGGGAATTCACAAATTTTTAACCAAGTAAATTTAGACACAATGCCAAATCTCGAAATAAATTTTTGCGGCGTAACATCACCAAATCCGTTCTGGCTGGCTTCCGCACCGCCTACGAACTCAGGTTATCAAATTATGAAAGCCTTCGATGCCGGCTGGGGCGGCGCAGTTTGGAAAACAATGGGCATACCAACCGTCAATGTATCAAGCAGATACGGAGGCGTAAACTACAAAGGCAGTCGCATGGTGGGTTTGAACAACATTGAACTCATTTCCGACCGCAAATTGGCGGATAACTTGCGCGAAATTGAGCAAGTGAAAAAATATTATCCGAAACATACCATCATCGGCTCTATCATGGTGCAAAGCCGCGAGGAGTGGCACTCCATTGTGCGCGATGTGCAAAACGCCGGTGCCGATATTTTGGAACTGAACTTCGGCTGTCCGCATGGCATGTGCGAGCGCGGCATGGGTTCTGCAGTCGGACAAGATCCGGAAATTCTGGAACTGCTCACAAGCTGGGTCAAAGAAGTATCGAAAGTGCCTGTAATTGTGAAACTTACACCAAATATTTCCGACATTACCGAATCTGCACGCGCGGCAAAACGCGGCGGCGCAGATGCCATTTCTCTCATAAACACAGTCCAAAGTATTGTCGGCGTGGATATTGACCGTTTCATTCCGTATCCGATTGTGGACGGAAAAAGCTCAAACGGCGGATATTGCGGTCCGGCAGTGAAACCGATTGCACTTAACATGGTCAAAAACTGTGCGTTAGACCCCGATGTTCAAATTCCGATTTCCGGAATCGGCGGCATCGAAACGTGGCGCGACACGGTGGAGTTCATTCTGCTCGGTTCAACTTCGGTGCAAGTTGCAACGTCTGCCATGCACTACGGATTCGGAATCGTGCGCGAAATGAAAGCCGGTTTGGAAGATTATATGATTTCGCATAATTTCAATTCAATTTCGGAATTTGTCGGAAAAGCATTACCGAATGTGTCGAATTGGGAAGGCTTGAATCTAAAATATCAAGTTCGTGCAACTATCGACCCCGAAAAATGTATCGGATGTCAGCTTTGTTACGCTGCGTGTGAAGACGGTGCCCACCAAGCTATCAAACTCAGCGACGACAAAAATGACCGCACGCCGCAAATTATCGACGATAATTGCGTGGGGTGCAACCTCTGTTCACTCGTTTGCCCGGTTGAGAGCTGTATAGTCATGAAGCGCGTGGACGAAGGCAATGCCTTTGAAAATTGGAAAGAACGGATGGACAAGGATAATGTTCCTACGACATTCAACGACGACCGCGCCGGCGGCGAAGGACACCACGTCCCGACCGTACATGAGGCGTGGGAGAAACGCAAAAATTAGTTTTATATTACATAATTAATTGAATATAAATGATTTATCGCCGATTTGATTAGTTTCTTATCGGCGGTCATCTTTGTAGTAAAATATATTTTTGGGAGATTTGGATTTTTAGTTTGAATTTAGTAATTTTGTAGAAAACAAGCCCAATAGTTGTGTCAAAAATCTTAAAAAAATAAATGGACGGATTGCTAATAACTTCAAAAGATAAATCGGAACTAACATTGTTAGCCGAACTTGCAAAAAAAATAGGTATCAATGTAAAAATGCTTTCAGAAGACGAAATTCTTGACATTGGTTTATTGACTGCAATGGAAGTTGGCAGGAAATCGAAACCTGTTCCGAAGTCTGAAATATTGAAGAAGCTCAACAAGTAATGGAAGTTGATTTTCGTGAAAGTTTTTCCGAAGATCTTGATGAGATTTCGACCGGTTCCGTGCTTAAGGCTATTACGCGTGCGATTGAGAATTGTGAAGCAGCGGAGACCTTTCAGAATATCGTAAATATGAAAAAAATGCAGGGACATAAATCTGCATATCGTATAAAAATTGGAACATATCGCATCGGCATTTTTTTTGAAGACGGCAAACTTGAGTTTACACGAGTTTTACCAAGAAGTAAGATATACAAGTATTTCCCAAAATAAAATTAAAATATATCTTATAACAATTCAGAGCAAATATTATGACCTCAAGAAGAATCCCGACCACGTTGAGCGATAAAGTTCTAATTTTGAAATCCATTTGGGGAATTAATATCGTTTCCGTTATCGGACTTCTTGCTGCAACACTCTTATTTTCAGCCTCAAACGACAATAGCTCGTTCGAGGTTGTTTTCATTTACGGACTTTTGCTTTTTTTACTGATGTTTTATAATTTGAGAAAATATAAAGACTACCAATCTACAGAAAAACAAGAAATTACAGGTATTTTACGTCGAAAATCGGCTTATTATTCCATGTTTTTTTGGTCGAAACAATATCAATTCACGATAGATTCACAAAAAATTCTTGTTCCGAAGAAATTTTACACACTATTTTCCGAAGGCGATACGATAGTCCTCGAACACAGCTTGGTTTTTAAACAGGTTTTGGATGTGAGATTGGCGTGAAGTTATGCTTTGCTGCAAACATTACACGTTTTTCGATTCTTTTTTTACTACTTTTGTGAAAAAAATCTGAAGATGAAACGTTTGATGCCTTACGGGTCTGCAAATTTTGAAGAAATTGCCACCGGAAATTATTATTACATCGACAAAACACAGTATATTGAAAAATTAGAATATGTAAAATTTCCAATTTTTTTGCGTCCTCGCCGTTTCGGCAAATCACTGTTTACAGAAACGTTGCGCTGCTATTATGATATGAAAATGGCATCGAAATTCGACCATATTTTCGGAACACTCCATATCGGACAACATCCGACGCCGAACAGAAATAAATTTTTCTTCCTTAAACTCAATTTTTCCGGCATGTTCGCCTTCGCCGAAATGGACGAACGCGAACTCAAAGAATCCTTCGACCGACATATTGCCGGCGCATTGTCGGGCTTTCTGATGGAGTATCGGCAGGAGTTTTCGGCTTATGAATCGGATGTAGAAAAAACAACCACAGCCATAAAACAAGATGCCGCCGCCGGCATGGAATCCGTCTGCAAATTGGTGGGCAGCGTGGGCGGACAAATTTATTTGGTGATTGATGAGTACGATTCTCTAACAAACGCATTAGCAATACGTTACAGATTTACCGACAAAGATGACAACATGTATTTGCGCATTTTGGGAAAGGGCGGATTTTTTCGCAATTTTTTCGAAATGCTTAAAACACAAACCGAACGCGTTATCCATCAAATTTACATTACGGGCATTTTACCAATCACGATTTCCGACATGAAAAGCGGGTTCAATATTGCCACGTGGATTCATTTTGAAGAAGAATTTGCCGACATGTTGGGCATTACAAAACCTGAGTTCGATAATTTTATCGACACAGTTTACCAAGATTATCCGAACATAACGCTTGATAAACAAGACGTTAAGCAAACTGTAAAGAACTACTATAACGGCTATAAATTTACAAAGCAAAGTTCGGAAGTTTACAATCCGATGATGACTTTGTATATTTTGAACAGCATCATCAAATACAGTCGGTATCCCGATATTCTGGCAGATAACAATCTGAGAATCAGCTACGACCAAATTGCCTTCTTGTTTGGACAAAATACCGTTGATGCAAAACGTATTATTACGGAAATTACGGAAAACAAAACATTTAGAATCAGTTCCCAACTTCAAATATCTTTCGATATGAAAGATTTTAAGGAAGGAAATTACATAGCAGAAGGCTTATTTTATGCCGGAATCCTTACTTTTTCAAACGAAATAAACACCTTAAAAATTCCGAATTTAATTACGTACGGTTTTGCATTGGAATATTTTAACGAATTACAAAAATTTGAATACAAAAACCATCTTTACACAGAATGGATTCTTTCCTATAAGCGACAAGGAAATGTAACTGATTTATTATCAGGATTTTTCAGAGACATCATTCAAGTTTTTCCGGGACAATTTTTTGCCAATGTGAACGAAAGTTTTTATCACGGCTTATTTTTTCACATTTTGTATAATCATACCGAAAAAGATTTATACGAAGTATTGCCCGAATACAATTTGCCCACCGGTCGCGCCGATGTTTTCTTGCAAACCTATCCAAATCAGAAACTTACACCGATGCAATTGCACGATATTTTTGAAATCAAACGCGTACCGAAACATGCTTCGGACGAAGAATTTGAAACAAAATTTTGCGAAGTTAAAGCTCAAGCAATACGTTGTAAATCAGGAGAATATGCCAATTTTCGATGCGTTGCGGTATGTTTTCGCGGCAATTGGGATTTTAAAATGGAGGTATTTTAGTTTGCTAACTTTCAGAATCATTGGTAGTTTGACTTCCCGAATGTCGATAAGCCCAAGCTAAAACTCCGCCCGCAATTGCACCGAACAAGTGTCCTTCCCACGAAACTCCGGGCTGTGTCGGCAAGATACCGAAAATCATTGAGCCGCCATACAAGAAAAAGACGATTACGCCCACAATCAAAGCTTTGAAGGTTCGACGAAATATTCCGCTAAAAATTAAAAATGCCATCAGGCTGAAAATCACACCACTTGCACCGATGTGGTTTGTGCCGCTCCGTGCCAAAAGCCAAACTGAAAAACCACCGATGAGTGCCGAAAGCAGAATCACCGGAATCCAAATCCGTTTGTAAAATACAGCCAAAGCTGCCGAAAGCACAAACAGCGGAATAGAATTAGAGATAATGTGCACCAAATTTGCGTGCAAAAAAGGCGAACTCAGCACGCCGATTAAACCGCCTGTTTCGCGCGGATGGATACCATACGCATTGATATCGAACGGCATAACCACATCGAGCAAATACACTGCCCAAATAATTCCGACCGCCCAAACGCCGGTTGTGATTCCTTTTTGCATCATATTTTTTAGATTTTAGACATTATAAACTATATTTTGGTAAAGATACTGAATAAGTTGGAAATTTGAAAATGAGTTAATTTGAAAATAAGAAAATTTGCTGATGTGCTGATTTCAAAATTCAAAATTCAAATCTGCATTATTTTTTTTTCAGAATAACCGCTTAAATTTTTTATATACTTATTGACGAGTGGTGTTGTAAAGTCTTGTAAAAGAACTTCATACGTGTCTGTTGTGAAATCAAACGTCGTGCCGTTTGCGCGCGTGCGTGTGGTTCCGGCTTTGAACAATGTGCCGATTTCGCCGCGCACAACCTCATCTTTCCGAACATATCCGACAAATGTTGCTATAAATTTTCCTGTCGGATTTTGGTGCAAACTTACATGAAAATAAAAGTCTGTCAGCGAGTTAGGTTTTAAAATTTGGCTGTGCGGAATGTTCAGAATGTAATTATCGAAAAATTTATTTGTGATTCGGCGCATGGTTTTGATGTCGAAACTTTTTACGCCGTCGGCAGTTTTTACAACAAAATCACGACCCAAATCTTGCCCGTCTGCCGCGCCGAACGAGCGCGAAGGGCGGGTCAGCCGATAGGCATCGGCGAAAACAACTTCGCCTAACGTGCCGGTCAAACGCAGTTCGGCTGTTCTGTTTTCATGTGCCGTTTCGCTCCAAATATTCGGAACTTTATGATTTTCAAGCGAATATTCGACCAACGATTTTGCATACGCCGTTTGTTCGTCGGTAACATCAAATTGAAAATAAAAAGCGTTGCGCATGATAGCTTAGAGCTTGATTATCAGATAAAAAGCTAAATTTTGATTCGGTATAAATCTGAAATCGGAAAAATAAATTCGTAATTAGTCAAGTTTCACAAGGTTGTTAACTTGACAATTATCAGTAAACAGTTATCAGATAACAAAATACATATTTTTTCGTCTGATAACTGTTCATTGTTTACTGTTCTCTGTTTACAGTTTACTGTTTAGTTTGCCAACTCCGACATGAATTTGATGCGTACCAGACGAAGTTCTTCTTCCGAAAAATCTTCGCCGAACTCTTCGATTGCGGCTGTGATTGAGTCGGTTTCGGCTTCGTAAAAATAGTTGTAAATTTCTTCTACGTTATCTTCATCTAAAACTCGGTTGATGTAATAGTCTATATTCAGTTTAGTGCCTGAATTAATTATTACTTCTATTTCGGACAGTAACTCGCTCATGGTCATGCCTTTGGAGTTAGCAATATCGTCGAAACCCACTTTGCGGTCGATGCCTTGAATAATGAACACTTTGGCAACGGATTTTTTGGCAACGGATTTCACAACCATGTCCTGCGGGCGCAAAATGTCGTTTTCTTGAACGTATTTTTTGATAAGTTCCAAAAATTCTTTGCCGTATTTGGCGGCTTTGCCTGTTCCGACACCGGAGATTTGCACCAATTCGTCCTGCGTAATCGGGTAGCGCGTTGCCATATCCTCGAGCGACGGGTCTTGGAAAATCACAAACGGCGGCACATTTTTTTTCTTGGCAACATCTTTTCGCAAGGCTTTCAGCATTTTGAAAAGTGTTTCGTCGGCGGCTGCGCTACCTGCGGCTTTGGCGAGGTTGTCTTCGTCTTCCAAATCGTCAAAATCGTGGTCTTCGGACACTTCAATGGAGTAAGGATCAGTCATGTAGGCTTTCCCTTTCTCTGTAATTTTCAAAATTCCGTAATTTTCAATATCTTTTTCAAGCAACTGGTGTACAAGAGCTTGGCGCGCAATAGCGTTCCAAAATTTTTCATTTTTGCCTTCGCCCGAGCCAAAAATATCTAACTCATTGTGTTTGAAGGATTTTACGGCTGACGATTCAACTCCGGCGAGAATATTAGCAATATGGTCGCCTTTATAAAGCTGGTTGAAATGAATTATGGTTTCGAGTAACTGCACCAGAAACGTTTCGCCTTCAAATTTTCGTTTGGGATTCAAACAGTTATCGCAGTTTCCGCAGGGTTTTTCCAAAATTTCGCCAAAATAATTCAGCAACACTTTCGGGCGACACATTGAGGTTTCCGCATAAGCCACAGTTTCCAGAAGTAACTGTTTACCAATCTCTTGCTCGGCAACCGGCTTGCCTTGCATAAATTTTTCCAACTTCTGAATATCTTTATAACTATAGAAGGTGATGCACTTGCCCTCGCCGCCGTCGCGTCCGGCGCGACCGGTTTCTTGGTAATAGCCTTCCAAACTTTTCGGAATATCGTAGTGAATCACGAAGCGCACATCGGGTTTGTCAATGCCCATGCCGAACGCGATGGTTGCCACAATAACATCGACTTCTTCCATCAAAAACATGTCCTGATGTTTGGAACGTGTGGGCGAATCCATGCCGGCATGATACGCTAACGCTTTGATACCGTTCACGGTAAGCACTTCGGCAAGTTCTTCAACTTTTTTGCGACTGAGACAATATATAATGCCTGACTTTCCGGTATTTTCTTTAATGAATCGAATGATTTGACTTTCGGGGTTTGTTTTCGGGCGGATTTCGTAATACAAATTCGACCTAAAAAATGAGGCTTTAAAGACTCTTGCGTCCGGAATGCCTAAGTTTTTTTGAATATCGTGTTGCACTTTGGGCGTTGCAGTTGCCGTAAGTGCAATAATCGGCGCGCGACGAATTTCTTCTATGACAGGTCGGATTTTACGATATTCAGGACGAAAATCGTGTCCCCATTCCGAAATGCAATGCGCTTCGTCGATGGCATAAAACGAGATGTCAATTTGTTTTAGAAAATCAATGTTTTCTTGCTTGTTGAGCGATTCGGGAGCAACATACAACAGCTTGGTTTTCTTGTTTGTAACATCTTCTTTAACCTGCAAGATTTGAGGTTTCGTGAGTGATGAGTTCAAGAAATGCGCCACGCCGTCCTCTTCGCTGAATCCGCGCATGGCGTCCACCTGATTTTTCATCAGGGCGATGAGCGGAGAAATGACGATTGCCGTGCCGGGCATGAGTATGGACGGCAACTGATAGGTCAGCGATTTGCCGCCGCCCGTAGGCATAAGCACGAACGAGTCGTGTCCGTTCAACACGTTTTCTATGATTGCACGTTGTTCGCCTTTGAAGGTATCGAACCCGAAATATTTCTGTAAGACTTCAGACAAATCTTGTCTATCCGAATGTATCATTTCAATTTATTTGAAAAAAATGTTTTGAAAAAGTTTACGAAGGTAATAAAATTTTTGACTTTTTTAATGATAATTCTGCAAAAATTTTGCAGATTGCCTAAAAATGACATGTTTTATATACATTCATTAACTTGTTAAAATTAATAAAAAACCGATATAATAAAATTAATTCTACACTTTTTTTTATAACTATATTTGTCGTCGCAATTTTGCGCTATAAAAATTGAATATTTTGAAAACAAAATCGGAAATCATACAGACAGCAAAAGACGTTATTTCGGCGGAATTTGATGCCGTAAAATCATTGTTATCTTTTGTAAATGAATCATTTGCAGAAGCTGTGGATTTAATTTTCCGAAGCGAAGGCAGGCTTATTGTTACCGGCATCGGAAAAAGTGCAATAATTGCCGAAAAAATTGTTGCCACATTGAATTCCACCGGAACGCCGGCAATTTTCCTGCACGCAGCCGATGCTATTCACGGCGATTTAGGCATCATTCGCCCTGAAGATGTGGTGCTGTGCCTGTCCAAAAGCGGAAATACGCCTGAAATTAAAGTGCTTGTGCCATATATCAAAGCCTTTGGAAATAAGCTCATTGCGTTGGTTTCGGATACCGATTCGTTTTTGGCGCAGCAAGCCGATTTGGTCATTGCCGCAACCGTGGAGCGCGAAGCCTGTCCGAATAATTTGGCTCCAACGTCCAGCACAACCGCGCAACTTGTTATGGGCGATGCTCTTGCGGTGTGTTTATTGGAATGTAGAAGTTTCGATGACAAAGATTTTGCACGTTTTCATCCCGGCGGAATTTTAGGAAAAAAACTTTACATGCGCGTGCACGATTTGATGTCGAAAAATGAAAAACCGCAGGTGGAACGCTCGGCAAACCTTAGTCAAGTGATTTTGGAAATTACGGCTAAACGCTTGGGCGCCACAGTGGTAACAGACACAAACGGCGATATTGCCGGCATAATTACCGACGGCGATTTGCGTCGTATGTTGCGCAACGGCATTCCGGCGGAGCACATTAGCGCGGCGGAAATTATGACAGCCACACCCAAAACCGTTCCGCATGACTTGCTGGCTATCAACGCATTCGAGCTTATGAAACAGTTGAGCATCACGCAATTACCCGTTACGGACGAAAACGGTAAAAAATATCTGGGCATGATTCATTTGCACGATATTTTACGTGAAGGAATTGTTTAACTTTGCAGGCTAATTTTGAGTATTGAGTATTG
>DYSM01000027.1 GCA_020718265.1 Draconibacterium orientale
TTAATAATTTTTAAAAAAGTGTAAACTACTTTTTTATGTTTATGAAAGATGCCAAAAATATCTATCTTTGCTGCTCAAAATTCTCAAACCTCGATACGTGAGTATAGAACGACTTCAGGAGCAATTACTTTCTCGCTTGAACGGCGATATGTCTGACCTTGTGATTTTTGAAAAAGGCACGGACAGCACAATTTTTGTGGAATATACCGATTACATTATGCGGAACCACAAGAAGTTACAAGCCGTTGAACTCGAAGATGCCATTAAAAAATTGGAGCTCAATCCGGATTTTGAAACGCGTAAATTGCTCATCACCGCGCTCGGTTACATCGCGGACGTGAAAGCTTACCGCGCGCTCGAAAAAATTGTAAATAACGACATCGATGATTTGAACGGCTGGGCAGTGTTTGCGTTTCAGCAAAGTCGCGCCCTGATTGAGGATTCGTTGAGTGATAAGTCGCGTTTCTATATTTTTTCCGGCTTGGGCGGCAAGGCGAATTTGTTACGCTATTTTGCGGTTGCTTATACCGAAGATAAAGCGTTACTTACTGATTTTCAGAAAGAACGCTTCCGAAAAGAACTCGAATACGAAGCCGCCGAAAAAGAAGCCGAAATTGAAGAAGTTGTTTTTTACGATTATTTTGTAACCTTCAAATTTTTGCTTTCCATTCGACATATTGCTTTCGATTTTATTGATAATGTGATAGATAACGTGAATGAGTTGGGCGGAAAATTTTCCGAAGAAACCATTGTAGCCACCGATAAAATTTATTCGGAAGATGAAATTCGTCGCGCGATAGACGGCGAACTTCTTGAAGGTGAGGTTGATATGGATGATAATAACGACATGTTTTCGTATCTTGACTGATTAATCTCTGTATGTAAACACATAACTCATTGAGGTTCTTAATGTTATTCAGATATATCGGCTTGAATGTTTTAGAATTTCTGTTTAAATACTGTAGAAATTCGATTGAAACAAAAAAAAACAATGAATGACAACTTTTTGACCATTGAATGACTACTATATGACAATACATTCATTTGAAAAACTGCTATAATCTACATGAAATCAAATATTTAAACGTTTTCTTTCAAACACTGATTCTTTTATCGCTTGAATCACATGACGTTTTCCGGGCGGACCGGCAAGCCGTTTTACATTGAAAGCTGCATCGCGAAGTGCTTGTTTTACAATGCCTTTGGACGAATATGTGCATAAAATTCCGCCCGAAATTAAGGATTCAAAAAGTTTTTTGAAAATTTCCGAAGTCCACAAATGCGGTTGTTTTTCGGGCGCAAACGCATCGAAATAAATGAGGTCAAAATAATTTGTATTTGGTTGAAAATCAACTAAATCTGTTTCGATTTTTCTCAGTTCAAAGTTTGAATCCAATAGAGTAGGCGAGTGCCATGCCGAGCTGTGCAATGTCTCAAAAACTACTGATTCTGTTCCGATATTTTCAGAATAATTTAATTGCAAAGCCAGTTCTGTCGAAATCGGATATTTTTCAATACTGACGTATTCGACAAAACTGTTTCGTTCCAAAGCGCGTTTCCAAGTCAAAAGCGCATTCAAACCTGTGCCGAAACCGACTTCTAAGATTCTGATTTTCTGTTTTTTAATAACATCAAAACCATTTTTCAAAAACACGATTTCAGACTCCTGCACCGCGCCGTGTACGGAATGATAATGCTCGTTGAGTTCGGGCACAAAAATGGTATGTGAATTGTCGGACGTTCGTATGATTTGTAATTGCATTCTATGGTTTATTCTACAATTATTTTGATATTTGAATATTCCAAACGTTCTGATAACCAATTTCTTAGTGTGTTTAGTTCCGTTTTTTCGAACATAGCATCTGCTTGTAACAAAACAACAATGCTGGTATCATTTTTGTTGGTTTCGATGTCGAAAATTGTAGTTTTATACGCCGCAAATTTTCGCACTTTCGGATTAATAGCGTGGATTTCGGCTGAAAGATTTTGAATCGGAATGCTGTTTTTGTATAAAATCAATTCTCGTTCTAACAATTGAATTTTTTCATCTTTAGACTTCATAGCCAACTCATTTTTGTGATATAAATCCTCTAAAATTCCGCTGCGAATCTGGTTCATGTCGATTTTTGCATTTTCTATGCCTTGCTTTAAAATGAGTTTTGTCTGTGTCAGATTGTAATCTGTCATTCGGGCTTTTATTCTGTTTTCTTCTTCATAACCAATAGGTTCGCCGGCAAGAATCAGCACGATTTCGTTGCTGTCCGGGCGGTTGTAGGTGTAAGTTTTACTAAGTATTTGTGTTTTTTCAAATTGGAATTCTTTGGTCGTGAACTTAATGGCATCGGCTTTAAAAATTGCCTGTTCGATAATGTTGTAAGCAAAATAAACGCTCGGAAGTATGGTTGCAGTTACAATTATCCAAATATATTGCTTAACTTTTTTTGCTTTTTGTTTATCTACGATTTCTTTAAACGGAAATTTCAAGAATCTGACAATCAAGAATGTAGAAAGGCTTATCATCACGGCATTTATAAAAAACAAGTAAAATGCACCAAGAAAATAATACATGTTTCCGTTTGCGATTCCGAAACCTGCTGTACACAACGGCGGCATTAGAGCTGTGGCAATGGCAACTCCCGGAATGGCATTGCCTTTTTCTTTTGTTGCACCTGCCACGATGCCGGCTAATCCGCCGAACAGCGCAATCAAAACATCGTAAATCGTGGGTGTTGTTCGGGCTAAAAGTTCAGATTGTGCTTCGTCCAACGGGCTTACGAAAAAATACAAAGCCGATGTTATCACACTGATTGCTACTGCTATCGATAAGTTTTTTGCGGATTTTTTCAGCAAAGCAAAATCGTTTATGCCAACGCTCAAGCCCAAGCCCATAATCGGTCCCATGAGCGGCGAAATGAGCATGGCTCCGATGATAACGGCAGTTGAATTAACATTTAGCCCGATGGATGCCACAAAAATGGCAAAAATAAGTGTCCATACATTAATTCCGCGAAAATCGACACCTTTCTCAATGGAGATGATCGTTGCAAGATTATCTTCCTGTTCATGTTTGAGGTTGAATCTGTCTTTTAGAAAATTTATTACAAGTTGCAAAATAGAATCCGGCTTTGGTTTTGGAACGTTAGTCATGTGCACAGTTTAAGTTTGAAGAACCAAATATGAGTTCAGTATAAAAAGTCATAAAGTTGAAAGTTTGTAAAGTTAAATTGCTGATAATAAGCAATTTACTTAAATTGTAAAATATTTTCAAAAACACTGATAATCAAGCATATAGATTGTTTGGCTAAAATAAAACAGGCTTTTTAGACCGAACGCAAATATAATATCATTTTTGATGAAAACTGTTTTTAAATCAAACAATTCGTTTTCGGATAAAAAATTTTCAGCCCCGAAACCTTCGGTGCAAGGTGAATAATTTGATTGTAAGAAACCTCGCCGGCAATACACACGCACTTCATCTTCGCAAGTTGTGCGGTCGGAATTTTTTCTATATTCTGAATATCAGCAATTTGTGTTTGAATATTTAATTTCTGTCGGATTGAATTAATGCTTTCGGAATTTTGTCCGACAATGCAGGTTTGTGCATAAGAGCTTGGTTTTGTGTGCGATTTCTGTTTTGCAAATCGTTTTTTGAAGAATTTCAAAAGTATAATTGCCGGTGCAAATATTAAAAATGCAAGTTTAGAATAATGTTTTTTTGCAAAAATAAGCATCGCACCGTAAAAGGCATCTACATAGCGTTTTGTGTTCTGTTTTGAACTTTCACCTTTGTAATGTATGATTGTAATTTTGGGAAAATAGATGTTTCGGAATCCGGCTTTTAAAATTCGGAACGACAAGTCAATATCTTCGCCGTACATGAAAAAATCTTCGTCCAACAAGCCGGCTTTGTCAAGTGCCGAGCTTCTGACGAGCATAAATGCTCCCGAAACTACTTCAATATCAGCAATTTCGTGTTCGGGAATATGGTTGAGTTGGTACGCTGCATGTTTGGTTTTAAAAAGTTTGCCTAATCCTGAAATTTTCAAAAATGCGCCCATCGGAGTAGGCACTGCGCGCTTGGATTCGGGCGCGAATACGCCGCCGATGTCCGTCATACGCACGCCGAGCGCGCCGGCAGTCGGGTGCGCGTCCATGTAGGCGATGGTTTCCGTAAACGTATTTTCGGGAATCAGCGTATCCGGATTCAGAAGCAGTTTGTATTCGCCTGTCGCTTGTCTAAGTGCTTGATTATTAGCTTTCGCAAAGCCTTTATTGTCCGTATTTGCAATTAAATTAACTTCCGGAAAAAACGCAGAAATTTTCTTTACCGAATCGTCCGATGAATTATTATCCACTACAAAAATTTCTATTGAATGTTGTCCGTAAATTTTCTCAGCCTCAAATTTTGCCGCATAAGCACAGCTAAGTGTTTGTAAAACAAAATATTCAACATTGAAATTTACAATTATGACAGACAATTTTTTATGTATCATTTGGCAATTCTTACAGTTCCGGTAAACCTTTTTTTAAGTCAATTTTTTTTAAAAAAACTGCATGGAGATATTTGTAATCTCGATTTTTTTGCTAAATTTCGTTCTTACAAAGATTATTCTGCAAAGTTATGTGATAATATCGAATAAATTTTTAATTTTGCTTGATTTGAACAAAACTATAGTTTTTGAATGTCGGAACACATCGAGACAAAAATACAAAGTCTTCAGAAAGACAATGAAAAATTGCGAAAAGAAATCGAATTTTTGAAGCAAAATCAAACAAATTCGTTGTCAAAGTCGCTGTTAGAGAACGCAATATCCGTAGGGAATGATTTTTCTCTGCCGGCAGAATATGTTTCGTTACTTAACAGTATGCCTGTCGGAATTTTAGTATTCGATGTGAATAAGCATATTTTGTCAGCCAATGTGAAACTCGGCGATTTGTTTTCTGTCAGCACGGCTCAATTAATAGGGTTCAATTTATTGAACTTAAAGGACAAAAATATTCTGCCCGCCATAGAGCGTAGTCTTGCCGGAAAAGCCGGGTTTTATGAAGGACAATACACGCCGACGTTTGGCGATTCGGTTAAACACATTATAGTTCAGACTGCCCCGATTAATTTTGTCCGAAATCAAGAGATTTTGACCGGCGGTGTCGCTATTTTTGAGGATATAAGCGATAAACATGTTGCCGAAGTTGCTCAAAATAAGGTTTTTGACGTTCTGCAAACCGTAACAGATAATATCAATGCAATCATTTACGCCGTTGATACGAAAACGCATCAATTATTGTTCGTAAACAAGCGTGCGCAAAGTATTTTCGGAACAAAAAATCGAGTTGTCTGTTTGGATGATTTGTCTTATGACCGCCTGTCAGAAACATGTATGCCTTGTATTTTAACTTCCGAAGAGTTCAAAACCTTAAAGTTTGGTGAAACCTACTACAAAGAAGCATTCAATACCATTGTGAACCGTTGGTTTCAATACTCATATTCGCTCACCGAATGGATAAACGGAGAAACCTCACTATTGGTAACATCAATTGATATTCAGACACTTAAAAACGCACTTAGCCTAGTTCACGAACAAAACGAACACATAAATAAACAAGCCGAAGCTTTGAAAGAAGAAGCGAGAACAAAAGACGCTATGTTTTCCATCATCGGGCACGATTTGCGCGGTCCGATTGGGAATATCAAAAGTGCCTTGGATTTGCTTGTGGAAGAATTTGATATTTTCGGAAAAGAAGCTATTTTAGAAATAGTAAACCCTGTCCGCGATTCAGCCGGCTCGGCTTATACGCTGTTATCCAACCTGTTAAACTGGGCAAAAAATCAAAGCGGACAAATAGGTTTCCGTCCCGAAGAACTTGATATTGACGATATTGTGAGCGAAAATTTGATGCTTTTCAAAACACAATCCGAAAATAAAAAAATTGAAATTTCATACCAATCTTCGTTTGACGGTTCAATTTGCGCCGATGACAATATGGTAAATACCATCCTCCGAAATTTAATCTCAAATGCCATAAAGTTCACGCCCTCAGGCGGTTTCGTGGTAATAAATGTCGAATCTGAGTTAAGAAATTTAGAAGAGTATGTTAAAATTGAAGTCTGCGACACCGGAATAGGTATGAGTAACCAGCGTTTGGAAGAAATATTTTCAAATCAAAAACCCGGAAGCAGTTACGGCACCAACAACGAAAAAGGCTCCGGCTTAGGAATTATGCTTTGCAAAGCGTTTGTGGCTTGGCATAACGGTTTTTTTGAGGCAGACAGCCAACTCGGTTCCGGAACATGTTTTAGAGTCGTAATTCCGGTGAGACAACACAGCCAAGCAGAATGATAAAAAGTAAAAG
This sequence comes from Draconibacterium orientale, assembly GCA_020718265.1. GTDB lineage: Bacteria > Bacteroidota > Bacteroidia > Bacteroidales > JAADGE01 > DYOJ01. The sequence goes on from DYSM01000027.1 coordinate 6,352, forward strand.
CTTACATATCAGACTTATACTGCTTTCGTCCTTAGCAACAGCCTTCCTGCTCACGGCTGCCGGTTGGTATCTGTCAAGCGTAAGAGAATCGTTCGTGTACGAGCAAACACAACGCGAAATTAAACAAACCGTTGAGCAATTAAAATCAGCAACACTGATACACGAAAACGGAAATCTAAATCGGATTACTGCCGCCGAACGCATTGCTGCTCTGTATCTTACAGAATTAAAACAAATGACAGACCTCAGTTTCGATACCATAAAAATACCTGCAAAAATTGCCGAAAACGGAAGCACAGCATACTTTTCACTCAACAATTTAGTGATTGACGACGCGAACGTGTATAAAAACAGTGATATTGTCAATACAATTCAATATTTGACAAATACTTACGTCAGTTTATGGCAAAAACACGAAGAAGGTTACATCCGAATAACGAGTAATTTGCCCGAATCCAAACAGAACGAGGCACTCCCGATTTTTGTACACAACGGCTCGCAAATGGTACAAAATATCGAAGACGGAAAGAAATATTATAACCGAAAATCAACAAAATTCGATTCGGAATTTTCCGTGTATCGTCCGTTGATTTTGAGCGGATATATCAAAATAATTATTCAAATTACGATAGAAGAAGGCACACCCATTGCACTCCAACGCGTGTTTGAAGGCAATCGGTTTTACGAAAACAAGCAACTTTTTTTCTTAAATGCCGATGATAGTACAATTATTAATCCGGAACTGAATACGTATTTCAAAAATTCAGCAATTGTAAAGCGCATGAAATTGAACCGTGCCGATTTTAATACAATAAACGAAAATTTGTATGAAAACGGAGACTTAAATCACTATATCATAAGCTATTTACCCATGCCCGGCGGAGACAGATTTGCAGGAATAATTTTTCCGGAATCGGGCTATACCGAAGGACTTTCGACTTACAACCGCCATATTTATTTGGTTATCCTAATTTTAGGACTTATTTTTCTGGCAAGTATTCGCATGATTTACTTGTCCGAACGACGATTTCTGACTCGTGTCCGTATAGCATTGGCGAAAATAGCGCAGGGCGTATTTACAAATGTGACTGTAAAAAATGACCAAAACGACCCTGAAAAACGGAGCATCGTCCAATCTGTGCACGATATTGCCGAGTATTTCCACCGAAATTCCGATTACGCCAAAGAACTTTCAGCACAAAATTTCGATATTGATGTACAACCTATCGGCGACAAAGATGTTATCGGTCAATCGCTAAGCGTATTGCGAAACGAATTGCGTAACCTGCGAAACACGCAAACAGAACAGATTAAAGCTGAAGAATTGCGGGAAACAATAAATTCCGGCGTTAATGCCGTAAACGCTGTTTTGCAATACGCCACGGATACCGACGCTTTTTTTACAAAATTGCTACATACTGTAACACAGTTTCTTAATGTGCAACAAGCCGGCTTATTTGCCGTAGAACGCCCCGATGAAGGAAAACCTTACTTGGAATTGAAAGCGCATTATGCCTTCGGAAAAGAACGTTTGGCACAAAAACAAATCGGCGGAAACGATGGCTTAGTCGGCTTATGTTTTATGGAAAAAAAACGTATTGTCTTGCGCGAAATCCCGCAAAACTATGCCAAAATTGTGTCAGGGTTCGGCGAAACCGAGCCTGTTTCCATCGTTTTGGTTCCCATGATTTTCAATACAGAAGTACATGCTGTTGTCGAAATTGCGGCAATCTATGAGATTGAGGAATACAAAATCGGATTTCTGGAAAGTATAGGCGAAAGCATCGCATCAACACTTTCCAGTATGAATAACACACGCCGAACTGCCGAACTCTTGGAACAAACAAAAGAACAGTCGAAACAAATTGAAACACAGCGTATTGAATTACAAGAACGTATCGACACGCACCGTCGTCAGAATAAAAAACTTGACAAAGAATTACTGGATGTTCAGGAAATTATCAACTCCATAAAATCCACCGGAAATATAATCGAATTTGATTTGGACGGTTCAATCGTATCGGCAAACGAAGGCACAGCCTTGCTCGTTGGCACATCGCCCGAACAATTGGTCGGCAAAATGCACGCACAGGTTTTTGAATCCGGCGAAAATTTGAAAGCGTCCGAGCGTTTATGGAAAACATTATCGTCCGGCAAAGCTGTTGAATCGCGCGAAAAACTCAAGCAAAGCGACGGCAGAATGCGCGCCGTTTATGTCCATTATTTGCCGATTCGAGACAGTCGCCGACGCGTGTTCCGCGTATTGGCATTGCTTTCGGTGCATTTTGATGATTAGCAAAAAAAATCAAAACAGGGTAAGCAACCGCAGTATGAAATTAAATAAAAAAATAGCAATTCAGTTAAGCGTTGTCGTTACAAGCGTGCTTTTTGTGTCGGTACTGCTGGCATCGTTGTATGCCTTGCGGGCGTTCAATTCCGCGGTGCTGAAAACCGGAAGCGAAACCGCCGAAATTTTAAGCGACAGTTACGCCACACGCATTACGGCACACGTGAACAAGGCTATTTTTGTGGGCGAGCAAACAGCCAACACACTTATTCCGTTCCGAGAACGTGCAACGGATGACGGCTCTTTTTTAGAAAATACCAAAATAGCACTTCATGCAGCGGCGCAAATGTCGCCCGATGTTGCCTCAATCTATTTTCAGGCAGAAGGAAAAGAAACACAGACGCTCGATTCATTAAATATTTTGGGTGTTGAGCAAAATGACTATGTGCACATTGCACATCGACAAAACGGGTATGAGGATGCCCCCAAAGATGCAAATTTTCGTATTTCAAATGAAGAATTGAATTATGTGCGAAAAACCGGCAACACCTACATTTCCGAACCTTTTTTTATTCGCTATGCTGAAAATGATGTCGTTGCAGTAACAATAATAGCACCCGTTCAAAACGGAAATCGCTTTTACGGCGCAGTCGGCATAAATTATTTACTCACCGATATTGACGATTTGATGAACAAACCGTTTGGAAAACTTACCGGAACGAAGTTAGTCTTGCTTTCAGATACCAAAACGATTGTGTATATTTCGGGAAAAAAATGGGTTTCAACAAAAAATATAGAAGATTACACCGGCGACGAACGACAACTTTATCGCCTGTCCGAACGCCCCGAAGTGCTTGCAGATGAACTGAATGTATCTTACTCGAAGCGCATCATAACGCTTTCCGCCAATACGTCTTGGGAGTTTCATTCCTTTATACCTCAGGAAGTTATAGTGAAAAATTTACTTCAAAATGTAACTCAAATCGTAATCATCGCATCACTCATCGTGCTGCTGGGAGCTGCATTTATAGTCTATTTTATTTTCCGCAAATTGCAAACAATCAAGCAGATAAAACGAAATGCCGAATTTTTAACCAAAGGTAAAACGCCCGCAGTTGTGCCTCACAATGCGGGCGATGAAACCGATGAGATTTTAAGTTTACTTGATGAGATTCAGCAAAATACGCAAAACTCCGAAGCGCGTTTACGGCTGTTATGTAACGATAATTTGGAAGCCTATCATCAGCCTGCCGAAACCGAACTTGAGAAATTAACCGAAATATTGCGAAATAAGTTGATTGAGACCAAAGATACCATAATGTCCGAAAAAGAAACCGCAGAAATTCAACTTTGGTCGCGTAAAGGCAGGTTCGATGTTGCTAATGCGCAAATGATTTCGCCTCACAACATTAACGAGCTTACAAACAATGTCTTGCGAACCGTAATGCAGTATGCAGGAGCGTCAGTTGCCGGATTGTATTTTCATTATAAAAAAGCACAACCGCCATATTTACAGCCAATTGCAGCATTTGCCTATAACGATATAAAACATTTGCGTCGAAAGTTTTCGCTTGGCGAAAGTTTAGTTGGCACATGTGCGCAGGAGCGTAAAGTCATTGTTCAGGATAATTTACCCGAGAATTATTTAGATATTGCAACCGGACTAAACACACTGCCGCCAACGTTTCTGTATCTCACGCCGATAATTTATCAGAACGACTTGCTTGCCGTTTGCGAATATATCTTTCTGAAAAAACCGAAATCTCATGTTTTGGATTTTATTGAACAACTTTCCATAAACATCGGAGGCTGGTTAGACACTGCGATAAACAGCACCGAAAGTCGAAAATTGTTAGATGCCTCGCAGCAAAATGCGCATTTGTTGGAAGACAAAGAAACTGAACTTAGTACACATGTTGCTCAGTTAGAATTTTTTCAGGCTGAAAATCAGAAGAATACCGTTCGGATGCAAGCCATACTGAATGCCCTTAACCATACCGTTATGCGCGTGGAATACACTGTGAGCGGCGTATTTATGGATGCTAACGAATTGTATCTCAATACGATGGGTTTCGATTTGAAACAATTATCCGGCAGAAATGTGATGGACATCGCCAAAGAAAATCGAGACGAATTGAAAGACTTCATGACACGCATAAAAAAAGGCGAATCCTTTGAAGGCAAGGTGGTTCGGAAAACATCGCTCGGCGAAAGTAAAACCCTTTTTGCATCGTACACACCTTATATAAACGCAGAAGGGAAAATTGAAAAAGTTATTTTCCTTGCGATAGATTTAGCTTTGGCAAACAAAGTTTAAGATGTTCTATTTTTGAGAGTTACGTGTTTTAGAAAGCTCGTTGTCCATTTCAGTTCTGTCTTTTTTTTGTTGGCGCACTTTTTTACGTTCTTCTTTACGAAGAATTTTTTCAACTTGTTTGCGTATTTTACCTTGTTTGCGCATTTCGGCTGTTTTGAAACTTACTAAGGTTGTAACAACCCCCGTGAGCAAGGCGTGTGTCCACATGCTGATGTCCGATTTGTGTGCCGGCTTAATGTAGTAAATTTGCCCATGCCGAATTTTGCCGATTCGGTTCTTCGGATTGCTGTTTCGCAACGCCGCATTTGCAAGCGATGACGATATGCCTTGAACGTCGGCAGTTGTGTCTATTAGTTTGATATTCAGATTTTTATAAAGTAAAGTCAGGTCTCCCTCAGCTTCATTTCCGTTCACATCAATAAAAAATCTCAGGTATTTAGCATCGCCGGATTCGATGGAAAATAACACCGTGTTTTCCAAAAACGAATTTAGAATCCGCATGTCGAACGTGTCTGCGGTTCCGCCAAAGGCGTAAGATTTTTCTTTTGGGTCCAGCGGCAGGCGGAAGAATGTTTTCAGAAGTGCCTCGTTTTGCAAATAGGTTGATATTGAGGCTTTCATCATCGGATTTTTGGCAATTTGTTCCGGTTCGTTGCTCAAATACGAAATATTGCCTTCAATTCTGTTCAACGAAAGTCGTCCCGTGCGTGGACTTTTCGGTGTTTGTTGTTCAAACATGATGTTGCCGTTTTTGAGCTTTAAACTATTGATACTCAACGGAAGTTTGAGGTCGTTAATTTTCAACCAAGGATTTACACGTAACGTATCGTTGGTGTCTTCCGGTTTTGCAGTATTTGAAAAAATATACATCTCCAAGTCCGAAATTGTTCCGGTGTTAGCGTGAAGTTTTCGTTGCTCAAATAAGAGCGGCAAATCGACATCGGACAAAACGACATCGGCGTTATCCATGAAAATCATGCTCTTACGTGTTTCAAAACGTTGGTCAAACTCATATTTGTTCAACGTGGGTTGCATGGCAAACGCCAGAATTTTCATCGTTTTTTCGTGTGTTGAAAGTGAAAGTTCTGCCGCAGTCATCAGGTTGAGGCTGTCTTTGCTGATTTGCCTGAAATTCTTTTTTGTTACCGAAATATCTTCACTAAGAAACAGTCGAGATTCGGACTGTTTGCTTGTATCTGTATCAAAATCAGTGATATTGCCGTAAAGATGGTCGATTTTAACTGTTTTTTTTGAATCGTCTGCGTAATTTTTTAAGTTAAATTCGGCATCGGTAAATTCTATTTTTCGAAGATGAATTTGTTCTGTTTTTTTTGTCAGCTTTTCCGTGAGCATGGTCTCAAAATCGGCAATTTGAAATTTCTTATCCGAAGTGTTGAATTTATCAAACTTAATTCTTGGCGAATTTATATTAAGAAGTTCAATATCAACTCGTTTATCCTGAATAAGTTGTATCGCATCAAATCCTGCGGCGCGCACTTTGGGCGATGTAAAACTGAACCCCGAATTGCGTTTCGGCACAGCTTTGCGTATATGCACGGAATCGTAGGTCAAGCTCAAATTCATGGCAGAGATAAATTTGTTTTTTGGCGTGAAATAAACGCTGTCCGCCGAAAGTCGGTAAACGTTGTCTTTCAGGCGGTAGCGCACTTCGGACAGCATGATGTTGCTTGTTTCTGCACTTATCGGAAGATTTGAATTATCTTGTAAACTCTTGATTGATTTGAAATTAACATAAAAATGAGCGGCAATTGTTTCTGTTTCGGCGGTGTCCGTTTTTGTATTCATCTGAAAAATGCCGTCTGTCATTGTAAAGTTTTGAATTTCAAAGCCTTTGAGTGATTTTGGCAATGCAAAAGGTTTTCTGTTTTTTTTGATTTGGGTTGTGTCTTCTGGGAGTTGCGTCATCACGTATCTGCAACTTTGGACATCAATGCTGTCGGCTTGAAAAATGCGTTTTGTCAAGAGCGTTTGCGTATAAATGCCTTTTATTTTAAGTTTTGGTATAAATAATGTGTGTAAAGTTTTGGATTTCTTGTTGTTATCCGGAATAAGTCTAATGTCGGAAACGACTAAGCCGGAATCAAAATTGGTATATTTCACACTTCCTGTGCGCAAAGTGTGCAGGCGGTCGGGTAGGCGAAAGGTAAATTCGGAGAGGTTCAAAGTCGTTTTTCCGTCCAAAATCGGTTCGGAGAGGTTTGCGGTATCGTGCAGGAATATAATATTGCGAATCTTGGCATCGAACGAACTTTCCATGTACGTTTTCATGCGTCCGAGCGAGTCGTAATTTGTTAGATGAAAATAACCGCTGTCTATTTTAAACTTCTGAATATCAATGTGTTTAATATATCCGGAAAGTAAATTTGCAAGTGCGGTCTTGTACGAACCTGTTTCAATATTCAAGCTGTCTGTTTGTCGGTAAGTTATTGAAGATTCGTCTGATTCGAGCGGAAAAAGTTTGTTTATCGGAGTTATTTTTGTGCTGTCGGCAACGGTAATACCCTGAAATTTTTGAACGAACAACTTCGGATTCACAACTGACATTTCACTTAAGGTCATATCTTTATTGAAAATCAGGGCTTTAACATCAATATTATTTACGAAAATTCCGTCGGCAAAAAAGTTTATTAACGTATTTTTAGTGTAAAACTTCATCTGTTCCGTAATAGATTTCGATATTTTGGGATAAAATGCAAGTTTGCGAATTTCAATCAGCGAGTCGATGCTTGAAATCCGAAGTTTGCCAAGTTCAAAGATGTGCAAATCGCGCGCCGATTTCATGGAATAATCCGACAGGCTAATGTCAAATCCGGAGGCGTAAAACAGTCTGTCTGACTCGGTTGCGGTGTTTTCGTCAATTAAAAAATTCTGCAGATTCAACGACAGATTGCCTTTGTAAAATGCCGATTGTTCTTCGGACAGATGATTTTCATAAGTCAGTGCGGAGTTTTCTAATCGTATATCTTTGACTGTGAGTGAATTAATATATTCCGAAACAATATCGAATAACACATTTGCCTTCTCTTGTGCCGATTTTTTTTCTACATTTTGCGCCTTTGGTTTTTTGTTATATTGATGTACCGAAATGTTAGAATTGCTAACAAATAGTTGATTTACTGTTAATTGACCTGTATTGTAGGCTTGTATAAAATCCACGTCCGTCAATTGCATTTCCGGCATACTGATTTGCATATTTATCTTGCGGTGGTCGGCTGTATTTATAGGCAAAATTCCTATATTTTTAGCTTGTATAATCTTTTTTTTTGTTGAAAAACTAAAACTTTCAGCATGTAAAATGTGCGTTTTCCGTGCAATTTGCATGGTGTAATTTTTTACGTCCATTTCAACATTGTCGGCATATAGAAATTTTTTCGTTCGTTTTTCGGAGTCTTTATCCAATCTGAATTCTTCCAAAAGCAAGCTAAATTCTGCGATACTGAATGTCGGATTTGTGGATTCGGTTTTGTAAATATCAAATTTCGCTTTTTTAAGGTTGAATTTTCCGATGTTTATAAATGCAATTTTTCCGTCGATAAGGTCATACAATTCTCGGAAATCGGAGTCTGAGTGCTGTCGTTTGCCTGTATTGGTTGTGTCTTTGGCATGTTTTACGCGCTCGTTGCCCAAAATTTTCAGAATCGGCACATCGGTTGTAAATTCTCTGATGTTAATTTCTCTGTCGAACCAAGCTCTGTAAATATCTGTACCTGTGAGTTTTATATTTGGAAAATAGATATAGTATTTGGATTTCTTTTTTGTAGCGTCTGTTGTTCCGTTTGTAAGCGGATAAATGCCGGCTTCTTTAACTTCAATGGTTGAATCGGCTACGGACATGACAACTTCGCGGGCGTAAACTTCGTGTATTCCGTCGTTTAGCATCATGCTGTAATTATCGACCTTAAAATGCAGACTGTCAGAATAAAACAACTTATCATTTGCCAAATATGAAGTTGAATCAAGACTGAAATTTTTCATGGAAATCGAAATTTTTTCAGCTTTTGTTTTTGCCGATTCTTCTGCCGTTGTGTGCAATTGCATGTCAAAATGTCCGTCGTTAAGGCTGACGAGGTCAATTTTCAAGGCGTTCAAATGTGGTTTTATGAGTTGGTATAAATCTTTGTGAACGGCATCGTATTTGTCGTTTTTGGTTTCAGCCTTGTCCGGAAGCCCTAAAATACTAAGCGACAATCCGTTGATTTCCATTAATTTGAAATGTAGAACATTTTTATTCAGAAGTTTTGTGATGTGTAAACGTTTGAAATATAAGCTTTCAAGTTCGATATTATAAAGTGCGGTTTCAATGCTGTGCTCGGCTTTGCGTTTGTTGTAAACGGCTGTGTCCGGAATGAGTTTGAAATTTATCAGTTCCAAACCCGTGTTGTAAAAACTGATGCTAAGTCTGTCGAAATCAACTTTATACAAACCTCCGCTTTTTTCCTGAACATAAGATTGAATGCCCGAACGCAGCAGCGGCGTTGCCATAAAACGAAACACCAATTCGGATGCCAACCACATAATGAAGGTTATGGTCAGCAAACGGCGAAAAATGCGTTTTTTCCGAGGTTGGGGTTCAATTTCTATGGTTTCCTGCTTGTTCATCCTTTATATTAAACCAAATTAATTAGATTACATATTTGATGTGTAAAAGGTAGATTTACAATGGTTTATATTCTTTTATCTGTAATCTGATGTCTTAAATCTAATATAACTACAAGTCTTTCAGCAAAATATTTGCCGGATTTGTTTGTTTGAGTGCAATAAGTGTGTCGAAACGTTGTTCTATTTCTGTAAAATCGCTTTGTGTAAAGTATTTACTTTCGTCTTTCCCTTGATTGTCAAGCGCATCCAATATTTTTGCAATCGAAAGATTTTCGGTACTTAGTGCAGGTTGATATGAAATTTTATTTTCGTCAATTAAAACTTTTGACACAATTCCGCATTCGTGCAATCTGTTCACAATTCGTTCAACCGTTACGAAAGGCATCCGAGTGTTTTCTGTAAGTTGAATTAAATCAGGAGCTTTTTCGCCTTTTTTGAAAGCGTCAATTATTTTTTTTGCAATGTAAAGACTCGCTTTTTTTTGGTAATTATCGCTCAAATGGTCTTGAGACATGGCGCTGCTCTTGAGTTTCAAATTCTGTATTACGAAAGAGACTTCGGCACCGAGAAGCACTACAAACCAACTGATTCTCAGCCACATCAAAAACAGAGGTAACGCTGCAAAACTTCCGTAAATTGCGCTGAGACGTGTGAAACTTGATTGAATTTCGACATATAATCCCTGAAAAATTTGAAATGCAGTTCCGGCAAGAATTCCGGCAATCAGAGCCGAGCGGAAACGTACTTTTGTGCTCGGCATCACTACATATATAAGTGTGAACAAAATCCAAATAAGCACAAACGGAATAAATTTTGCAAATGTGTAGGATAAGGGCGTCATAAATCCGAACATACTTTGCTCGCCGATACGCGAAAATTGCGTCGAAATAAAAATCGTAATACTGCTGGAAAGTATCATAATCAGCGGACCGAGCATGACGATGGACGTGTAATCCGTAAATTTTCGGGCAATCGTGCGTCCTTTTTTGACCTCCCAAACCGTATTGAAAGCGCGTTCGATATTGGTAAGTAATTTCACAACAGACCAAAGCAGCAGCACCACGCCGATTCCCGCAACTAGCCCGCCGCGCGTGGTGTCTAACATGGATTTTGTGAATTGTAAAATGTATTCTTTTGCCTGTTCCTGTCCTGCTAAATTACTCGCAATTTCGTCTTCCAAAATGGATTCCAATCCAAAGCCTTTGGCAATCCCGAATCCCAGCGCAAGAACCGGAACAATTGAAAGAAGCGTGAAATACGTTAAAGCAGAAGCATTTACATTCAATTTATCTTCTCTGAAGCTACGAATACTGAGCATCAACATTTGGCTTGAACGCACTAACAACCGCTTTTTTTTAGACACATCTTCCAAGTCGGTCGTCCAAACATCGTACAACAGAAAGTTTTTTATACGCTTAATTTTATTCGTGAGTTCAGTATAAAAAGTCATAAAGTTGAAAGTTTGTAAAGTTAAATTACTGA
>DYSM01000321.1 GCA_020718265.1 Draconibacterium orientale
CCGCCAAATTTTTCGTGTCGCTTTTTTACACATTCAACCGAACAAATTATTTGGGCAAGAAAAAATGAAAAAGTTCCACATTTCTATAACTACGAACTAATGAAAGCGTTAAACGACGGAACACAAATGAAAGACGTATGGAAACTTCCGGCGATTGCGCCTTGGGAAAAGTCTTGCACGAAACATCCGACACAGAAACCACTATCTGTATTAACTCGAATAATTTTAGCTTCTACACAGAAAAATGCTTGGATTTTAGACCCGTTTACAGGCAGCAGCACTACAGGAATCGCAGCAAATTTGTCAGAAAGACGTTTTTTAGGAGTTGATTTGGAACAAGATTTTTTGGAAATCAGCAAAAAAAGAAAATTAGAAATTGAAAATCCCAAAATTAGTTCCGAATATAAATCCAAAATTCAAGGTTTTCAGACAAATCAACAGTTAGACATTTTTGTTGTAAAAGAACAAAACTCAGAATATTCTACGGAAATCAAACTCTAAAAATATCATTTTGAAACCAAAAAATTTCTATCTTTACTTTCTGACAATCAGTATTTTAACTTTAACTTCGTGTGGCGGTATGAAAAAATCGGAAATAGAAAAATTGAACATCGTAAAAACCTTAGACGCAACAAAATACGCCGGAAAATTGTATGAAATTGCGCGGTTTCCGCACAGTTTTGAGAAGGATATGGTGGGCGTAACAGCAACTTACACGCTCCTACCCAACGGACGAATTGAAGTGCTGAACGCCGGCTACATGAACACGCTCAACGGTAAGTTTAAAAGCACCAATGCTAAGGCGAAAATTCCGAATCCGGCAGAACCGGGCAAGCTAAAAGTGTATTTTTTTCCGTTGTTCGGTGCTGATTATTTTGTGCTGGAACTCGCTGATAACTACGAATATGCACTTGTCGGAAGCTCGTCATACAATTATTTGTGGATTCTGAATCGCCAACCGCAAATGCCGGATTCTACATACACGATGCTTGTCGAAAAAGCAAGCGCACGCGGATACGATATTTCAAAACTTATTAAGGTTGAACAAGTTACGTCGAAATAGGCATGAAAAAAGTTCTGTTCATAGTTTTTCTTTTTGCAAAAATTGTCTTGTCGGCACAGACAATTCCTCAATCGATTAGTTATCAAGCGGTTGCGACGGATAAAAACGGTTACGCTTTGGCTGAAAAAGAAATTTCGGTTGAAATTAGCATTTTACGCGGCGCAGCAGACGGAACGCTCGAATATCGGGAACTTCACACCGTTACAACCGACAAATTTGGCGTTTTTGACCTTGAAATCGGCAAAGGTTTAGCTTTGAATGATGGTGTAATTCAGGATTTTACAAAAATAGATTGGACTTTGGACAATTTTTTTCTGCGCACGGCAGTCGATTTTGGTGTCGAAGATTTTTTAAACGGATTGGTCGAAATCGGAACGGTTCCGTTTCAATCCGTGCCCTACGCATTTCATGCAAATCACGCTTTAATTGCCGACAGTTTGAGCCGGCTTCCTTTTTTTCAAATATCAGATAATCAAGATGTTTCGCTCGCAGGCTTAGCTAATGGACACGTTTTGACGTGGAACGAAACCGAGCAAAAATGGATTCCGCAAGACCCGGGCGCAGGTCCGTCGAAATTCATACGCGCCGACGGAACGGTGGATTTGACAGCAGATTGGCAAATTTCGACACACAAAATCAGTTTGCAAAACGGGAATTTGGAAGTTCAAAACGGCACGGTTCAAAGTGCAAATTTGCGGCTCGGAAGCGGCAAAAGTGTAAATTATATTTCGGTGGATTCTACATTCACAAACGCCTCAAATTCAGCACTTTCCACACAAAAAGCCATAAAATATTATGTCGATTCCTTGACGCGAACTACTTGGTGGACAGGCAATTCCACAAAAGTTTGGATGCCAAATACTACGGCAAAAGTCGGCATCGGCACGACAAATCCGCTTTACAAAATTCACATTTCCGGACAAAGCGAAGATGCTTTTGTGTTTGAAGCTCCTTTCGGCGGCAGTGCGCCCGCGCAAGGCGCAGGCACTCGCATGACGTTCTACCCCGCGAAAGCCGCATTCCGCGCGGGTCGCGTGAACGAAACGCCCACCGCTTGGGACGATTCCAACATCGGTGCGTATTCCGCAGCATTCGGTTATGATACCAAAGCCTCAGGCACTTACACGTTTGTTGCCGGAAAATCAAATACCGCAACAGGTTCGTATTCTGCAATTTTCGGGAACGACAATACGGCAAGTAATTCATATTCAGGCGTTTTTGGAACAGCAAACAGCGCGGCAGGAATTTACTCATTTGTTGCCGGTCGCGGAAACACAACCATCGGAACAACTTCAACGGCTTTTGGATTACAAAACGAGGCAAGAGGCTCAAATTCAGTGAGTTTCGGAAATTTATCGCGCACCGGACAAACCAACGGCACAGGCGGAACAAACTCAATTGCTGCCGGATTCACCGCAATTGCCGAAGGCGATAATTCTGCCGTTTTTGGCTCGACAAATACCTCAAAATCAGCAACTTCCATAACTTCCGGTCAAAATAATTATGCGGCTTCGAGTGCAACGGGCGCAGCAATTTTTGGCAACTTCAATGAGGCTTACGGACAATTTGCAGTCATTTCCGGAAATCGAAATAAGGTTTCATCGTTCGGACAAGCCGTTTTTGGGCAATATAATTTTCAAATCGGAACAGATTATTCGGGTTGGACAACGACAGATGCGGTTTTAATTTTAGGAAACGGAACGGCAGAAGCTGCACGCTCCAACGCATTTGTGGTGCTGAAAAACGGTAAAACCGGCATTGGTCTCGGTCAAAATTCGCCTTCGTATTTGCTCGAAGTCGGTAAAAGCGGCGACGGTTCGCAAGCTATTGCAAATGCGTGGTTGAATTATTCTGATAAACGTTTAAAAACTGATATTCAATTACTTAAAACAACTACAGAATCACTTCAAACAATAAATTCCTATTCTTACACATGGATTTCAAACCCAAATCCGCGCCGAGAAATCGGTTTTTTGGCACAAGAAGTTGAGACTGTTTTTCCGGAATTAGTTTACGAAAATTCGGAAGGCATCAAAGCAATTGATTACGTGAAATTTACGCCGATTCTTTGGCAAATTCAAAAAGAACAATCTGTTAAAATTCAAAGTTTAGAAAAACAGTTAGACGCTCAAAATCAACGTATTGAAGCTTTGGAAAATGCAATTCTGTCTTTAAAAAAATAAATTTTACAAAAAAAAGTCCGCAGTTGCGAATGAAAAATCATAAGCAAGGGGCAATATTAAGGGGCAATTCAATATGTAAAGAAATTACCCTTATTAATAAATGATTGAAAATAAAAGGATTAAATAATTTTTGCGCGAAAATAAAAATGGGCTTGTGTAAATTGGGGGTGCATTTGAGGTGCATTTG
>DYSM01000322.1 GCA_020718265.1 Draconibacterium orientale
GGACTCATAAATCTTTACATGTTTCGTAAAAAGATATAATCATATTTAATAAAAAAAAATACCTTTGGGCATCAATTTAACACATATATCATGAAAACAAGAATTTTACTTTTTGCATTGTTTTCTGTCCTTGTCGGGAATTTGTATTCTCAACCATGGATGGAAAATTTGAAACTGACCGGCAAATCGGAGGCGGATTTGACGTTCTTCGATTACCAAAAAGCGTTTAACGACTATTGGACACCCTACAACGTGCACGGCGGATACTATTTTGACGGTAAAGGCGAAAAACAAAAAGCCTCCGGTTGGAAACCTTTCAAACGCGAGGAATATTATTGGCAATACCGCGTGAATCAAAAAACAGGCGAATTTCCGACCACGACTGCAAGTGTTGAATTTGCAAAATGGTTGAAGGCAAATCCGCAAAATCCGAAAAGTTCTTCGGGCAACTGGTCTGCGATGGGACCCGCAAGCTCTACCGGCGGATATGCAGGTTCGGGGCGTTTGAACTGCGTTGCGTTTCATCCGTCAGATAACAATACATATTGGGTAGGTTCCCCGTCGGGCGGTATTTGGCGTACGACGGACAACGGCGCGGCTTGGACGGTTCTGAACGATAACGTAGCTGTTTTAGGCGTAAGCGACATCGCTGTAAGCTCCAACTATGCCGCAGATAATACCATTTATATTGCAACCGGCGATAAAGACGGCGGAAGTATGTGGAGCCTCGGCGGCGGACAATCCAACGATAATAACAGCATCGGCGTTTTAAAATCGACCGACGGCGGTGCAACGTGGGCAGCCACAGGGCTGACATGGAACACAAATCAAGAAAGAAAAATATCTCGACTGCTCATTCACCCCGGCAACAACAGCATTTTGTATGCCGCAACAAGCGCAGGTATCTACAAAACAACCGATGCAGGAGCTAGTTGGACGCCTATCCACAATACGGGTTTGTACATTGTTGATATGGAATTTAACCCCGGAAATTCAAACATTCTATACGCTTCGACAAAATCAAGTAGTGGGAATGTAAATATCTACAAAACGATTGATGCCGGAGCTAATTGGACTACCGAAAAAACGTACGGAGCTTCCGATTACCGTGTTGATTTAGCTGTAACTCCTGATGACCCGACAATTGTTTATGCCATAGTTGCTACGATTGCCGGCGCATTATCAGAAATTTCAAAATCAACAGACAGCGGTGATAATTTTACCACAGCGTATGCCGGTGGTGACGAAAAAAATATGTTGGGCTATTACAGCGACCAAAGCGGTGCGCAAAGCGGTCAAGGCGGATACGATTTGTGCATCGCCGTGTCGCCGACTGATGCAAACAATGTTATCGTAGGCGGTGTCATCACGCACCGTTCTACCGACGGTGGCACAAGTTGGTCGTGTTCAAACTGTTGGACAAGCTTCGGAACCTATAATCTCGGAGGACACCCCGTAGTGCATGCCGACCAACACATGTTGAAATACAGAAACAACGGCGTTTTGTTTGAAGCTAACGACGGAGGTATCTATCTCTCAAACGATGACGGTGCAACTTGGACAATGAAAACCGGAAACATGGAAATCAGTCAGTTATACAGACTTTCCGTGGCTCAAACCCGTTCCGATGCCGTACTCACAGGCTTGCAGGACAACGGATGCAAACTTTACCAAGCCGGCGTATGGTCTGATGTTAAAGGCGGAGACGGCATGGAAGTGATTATTGATTACAACACTTACGCCACACAATACGGCTCGTATGTTGAAGGCAATATTGCCCGCACAACAAACACTTGGGCAGGTGCAACAGACATCACTTGGAACGGTACTTGGATAAACGGTATTAATGCCGGAGAAGTCGGACATTGGGTTACTCCTTATGCAATTGACCCGACAGCACATAATACTTTATATCTCGGTTTAAAAGATGTTTGGAAATCAACAAACAACGGTAATGCGTGGTCTAAAATTTCCACAATGGCAACAGCGGATGTTTTGCGTTCACTTGCCGTTGCTCCTTCAAATTCACAAGTGATATACGTTGCTGACCCCAACCAAATCTGGAAAACCACAAATGGCGGCGGTGCTTGGGCTGATATTACGGGAACATTGCCGACAACTTATGCCATAACTTATATCGCCGTAAAAGCCGATGACCCTGCAACACTTTGGGTTACCTTCGGCGGATATGACGGCGACCGAATTTATGAATCCACAGACGGCGGCAGCACATGGACAAATATTTCTGCCGGTTTACCGAATATTCCGGTGATGACTGTTGTTCAAAATAAACAAAATACAACCGCAAACGAACTTTATGTGGGCACGGACGTAGGTGTATATGTGAAAGTAGGTGCTGCAAATTGGTCGTTGTTTAGTACAAATCTGCCGAATGTTGTGGTAAACGAGTTGGAAATATATTACGATGCCACACCGACAAGCAGTCGTTTACGCGCAGCTACTTCCGGTCGCGGAGTGTGGGAAAGCTATTTATACAAAGTAGATTACAACATGTCTTACGTCAGTTCAACAACAACACAGAACGAAACTTCGGACGCTGCACCCGGCACCACCAATCAACAAATTATCGGAATACAAATTGTTATGGACGGTGCCTTGAATCCGCTTTCCGTTACAAGTTTCGATTTAAATACAACCGGTTCTACAAATCCGACCACCGATATTACCAATGCAAAATTATACTATACCGGAAATACCAATACTTTTGCAACAACTGCCCAATTCGGCGCAACTTCAAATGCACCGAACGGAAACTTTACAATCGCCGGCTCGCAAGCCTTGGTTGACGGTATCAATTACTTTTGGTTGGCTTATGATATTCAAGCAACTGCAACAACAACCAATGTTGTAGATGCACAATGCACTGCTCTGACCGTAGGAACAGCAAAAAACCCGACTGGAACAAATCCGGCAGGAAATCGTGAAATGAATGTAAGCTATTGTTCGGCAGGAGCTACTTCTACTAATTATGAGTACATTTCTAATGTTAGTCTTGGTACAATTAATCAAGGCTCGGTAAGAGGAACAGGTGGTTATCAAGATTTTACATCGGAAACAGCAGATATACAAATTAATACGCCCATTAGTATTACTGTTACCGTCGCAGCGGCATGTAACACAGACAGAATAATTATTTGGACGGATTTAATTCGCGACGGCACATTTACCGGCTTCGGTGAAAAACTTTATGAGTCGAGCGGAACATTTACATCTCCACATACCGCTTCCATAACCCTGCCGGTTGGTTCGACTCCCGGAAAAACTCGTTTAAGAATACGGCTGCATGACTCCGGCTCCGGTCCGAATACAGAGCCTTGCGGAAACTCAACCTACGGCGAAGTTGAAGATTACACAATCAATATCGTTGGGGCAGCAGCTCCCGAAATAAACGTTACCGGCAATTC
>DYSM01000323.1 GCA_020718265.1 Draconibacterium orientale
GTAATCTTCCCGTCCGACCAACAAATTTCGTAAACACGCGTCAAGCCGCTGTCGGGCGTTTCCACCGTGTAGCAATCGCCGTTTTTGGCAACTACTTTCATTTCTGTGATGTTTTGATTGATAATGTCGTGCTTTTTTAATTCATCGGATTCTGCAAATTTCTTGACAATATCTTGCAGATTTTCAGTAGTATCAGTCATCTTTTCCGTAAAATCTTTCATCTCGGTTGTAACTTCAACTTTTGCGGAGTCCGTTGTTTCGGAATCGTCACTTTTGCACGATGCTATTGTTAAAACGAGCAGGAATACATAAAATACAATACGTTTCATATCAAATTTGATTTTTTTGCAAAGATACAAAACTGTCCGAAAAATCTAAATTCTTGTTACTTTTGCCGACAATATTTTTCAACATGCAAGACAAACTCATTCGGTTAGCCGCCGAACTCGACGGCGACCTCAAATACGACAACATTCATTTGACCATATACTCCACCGATGCGTCCGTGTACCGCGAACGCCCTTTGGCTGTGGCATTCCCAAAAAATACTGACGATATTAAAACGTTGATCCGATTCGCAAAAACACACAAAACTTCGCTCATTCCGCGCGGCGCGGGCACCTCGCTTGCCGGTCAAGTTGTGGGCAGCGGTATTGTGGTTGATGTTTCAAAATACAGAACAAAAATAGTTAGTTTAGATATTGAAAATAAACAAGTTACTGTTCATCCCGGCGTGGTTTTGGATGAATTAAATTTACATTTAAAACCGCACGGGTTTTGTTTCGGACCCGAAACATCGACCTCAAACCGCTGTACACTCGGCGGCATGGTCGGGAACAATGCTTGCGGCTCACATTCATTGGTTTATGGCAGCACACGTGATAAACTTGTATCGTTGAGAGCGATTTTGAGCGATGGTTCCGAAGCCGAATTTAAAGACTTGACCAAAGAAGAGTTTGCAAAAAAATGTGTACTCCAAAGTTTGGAAGGCGACATTTATCGACACATTAATGCGCGACTTTTGGATGAGAATTTAAGGGCAGAAATAGAATCCGAATTTCCGGACAAAGCCATTCACCGCAGAAATACAGGTTATGCAATTGATATTTTGGCAAATACGAATGTATTTTCCAATTCAGACTCACCGTTCAATTTTGCAAAACTTATTGCCGGATCAGAAGGCACTCTGGCATTTATTACCGAAATCACATTAAGTTTGGACATCCTTCCGCCCGAACATCAGGCTGTGGTTGCCGTGCATTTGGACAGTTTGGAGGCTTCGTTTAAAGCAAATCTCATTGCGTTAAAATACAATCCGGTTGCGGTTGAACTTATTGACAGAAAGATAATTGAACTTGCTCAACAGAATAAGGGCTTGGACGATTATCGCTTCTTTTTGAACGGCACGCCCGAATCTGTCTTAATTGTAGAATTTTGGGCGAACAGCGAAATTGAGCTAAAGAATCTTGCAAAAGATATGGAATCCGATATGCGGCGCGCCGGATTTGGTTATCATTTTCCGATGGTTTTTGGCAAAGATATTTCAAAAGTTTGGCATTTGCGCAAAGCAGGCTTGGGCATTTTGTCAAATATGCCCGGCGATGCGCGTCCGGTGGCTTTGGTTGAAGATACTGCCGTTTCGCCCGAAAAACTGCCCGAATACATGCGTGAGTTTCAAGAACTTTTAGCAACGTATAAGCTTGACTGTGTGTTCTATTCGCATATCGGAAGCGGTGAGTTGCATTTACGTCCTATTTTGAATCTGAAAAACGAAGCCGATGTGCATACCTTTCGTGAGTTCGGACGAGAAACTGCAAAATTAGTCAAAAAATACGGCGGCTCGCTCAGCGGCGAACACGGAGACGGGCGTTTGCGCGGCGAATTTATTCCGCTTATGTACGGCGAAAACATCTTTCGAATTTTCAAAGAAATAAAACACACCTTCGACCCATACAAAATTTTTAATCCCGGAAAAATTACCGACACGCCGCCCATGAATTTTTCGTTACGCTACGTGCCCGGCATGACTACGCCGGAATTTCCGACCGTGCAGGATTTTTCCTCCACACAAGGCATGTTACGTGCGGCGGAAAAATGCAACGGCGCGGCGGATTGTCGCAAAAATACAATTATGGGCGGCACGCTTTGTCCGTCGTACATGGCAACGCGCGACGAACGCAACAGCACACGCGCACGTGCCAATATGCTGCGCGAAGTGCTGACAAATGACCCCGAACCATTCTCAAACACAGACCTTTACGATGTGTTGAGTTTATGCTTATCGTGCAAAGCCTGCAAAACCGAATGTCCGTCGAATGTAGATGTTGCAAAATTAAAAGCTGAATTTCTTCAAAATTTTTATGACATTCACGGCATCCCGAAGCGAGTTGAGCGCATCACAAGCATTTCTTACTATTACAAATTGTTGGCAACCGCACCGAGATTTGGTAATTTTATTACGAAAACGCGTGTATTTAAGCACTTTATGTCGAAATACGGATTTCATCCGAAGAGGAGTTTTCCGATTGTTACAAAATCGTTTCATTCTATAATGAAACCTGAAATTTACTCAGGTATTACCGAACTTCCCGATAAAACTACGGTGTTTTTGTTTGTCGATGAATTTACAAAACATACCGATTTAATGTTATACGTGCGTATGTTTCTGATGTTTTCGCAACTTGGCTATCGTATTGTTATACAAAAACATACCGAAAGCGGACGTGCATTCATCTCCAAAGGTCTGTTGCGCAAAGCAAAAGAATTTGCCGAAACTAATGTGCGTGCGTATGAAGATTTAGTGTCGGAAAGTCATCCGCTTATCGGAATAGAACCTTCTGCTATTCTGACATTTAGAGACGAATACCCCGAATTAGTTTCCGATGAATTAAAGTCCTCTGCCAAACGTATTGCTGCAAATACCTTCATGTTTGAAGAATTTCTGATGCGCGAAATGGAAGCAGGGCGTATTTCAAAAGAAAAATTTTCCAAAGAAAAAAAGCACATCAAACTACATGGGCATTGCCAACAGAAAGCCATAGCCTCGACAAAAGCTACAAAATATGTGCTCTCGTTTCCGGAAAATTATACTGTAGAAGAAATTCCGTCGGGTTGCTGCGGCATGGCAGGTTCGTTCGGTTTTGAAGCCGAGCACTACGAGCTGTCAATGAAAATCGGCGAAATGGTTTTATTTCCGGCGGTGCGTCATGCAGAGATTGGCACGCTCATTTGCGCGCCCGGAACAAGTTGCCGACACCAAATAAAAGACGGCACAAAGCGCGAAGCCTTGCATCCGATTGATATTTTGTATAAAGCCCTGTTGTAAGAAATTTTAAAATCAAAAAAAAACGAAAACACACATAGCGTTCATTTATTAATCAGTCTATTATTTATTTAGGCGTAAAATTTAT
>DYSM01000324.1 GCA_020718265.1 Draconibacterium orientale
AGCATATAGATTGTTTAGCTAAAATAAAACAGGCTTTTTAGACCGGACTCATTAAAATTATTCTTATTGCGACAGTTCGTTAAATATAAGTTTCTCATAATAATTGTTTTGCTTTCACTCCAAATGAAGGCACAGACGGATATTTCAGACGATTCGCAAGTGCAAATTCTCACTTCGCAGGCACTCAACGCTGCCCGAAACGGCACTTTCGATAAAGCGGAAACACTTATTACAGAGGCACATAATAAAGCTCTGCAAACCGGCGATAACGCAATAATCGCCGAGGTGCAAATGTACGCCGGCGATATTTACAACGCACAAAACAAAAAAGAACAAGCCCTTTCTTTCTATTACCGAGCCTTGAAGCAAGCTGCTACAACTGAAAATCCCGATACAATTCTAACTCAGAACGCGCACTATAAAGCCGGATTAATTTATTTTGAATACGAAGCATACAGAAAAGCACTTGATAATTTTAGTAAACTTAAAACCAAAGACTATAATACGCTGAAATATATTGGATTAGCTTACGAATATTCAAACGATACCGACTCCGCAGAGCTTTCTTACAACACAATGTACAAACTTGCGCAAGCCGGCGAAAACAAAACCCAAACGCTTGAGAGTCTTGATAAGTTAGTGAATATCAATAAAAAACAAAAGGATTTTGAATCGGCATTGGAATATAATTATTTGTTGTATGATATTTTTCTTCTTGATAAAAATGCTCAAAGCACTGCACTGATAATGAACAATATCGGTTATTTGAATATTCATTTAAAAAAATACAGAGCCGCTTTCGATGCGTTTTCCGAAGCTGAAAAAAACTATAATATAGCAAAACCCGACAGCAGAACCATGCAAACCCTTTACACAAATTTAGGTATTTGCAGCAACAATATCGGTGAGCGAGAAAAATCAATAAACTATTTACTTAAAGCTCTGGATATTGCCACAAAAAATAAAGATCAAGCGTCCATTGCCCGTACAAACAATATCATTGCGCTCACCTATTTTCAAAATAAAGACCTTTACAACGCCGCAGAATTTAGTTTAGAAGCCGTAGATGCTGCAGAACGAGCGGGAGATAACGACCTAAAAAAAGATGTTTACCTCACATATTCATCTATCCTTCAATCACTTGAAGATTATCAAAAAGCTCTCGATTATTTCAAAAAACATTTGCTTATCCGAGATTCTCTCATTGTAGAACAACGCCTGCGCGAAGACAAAACAGGAAAACGCATTCAAGACCTCGAACGCGCCGAAAAAGAATTGCGCCTCAAACTCGCCGATGAAGAAGTGCAAAACGCCATGCTCAACCAAATGCGCCTCGAAGCCGAAAAGAAAGAACAAGACATGCAACTTTATCGAAAAGAACAAGAACTCAAAAATGCCGAACATGAACGTATGTTACAACAATTGGCTTACGAAAAACAAAAGCGACAAGCCGAACTCCGAGAACAACAAATTAAAGCCCTCGAACAAGAAAAAGCCATCAGCGACCTCGAACTCAAACGCCGACAAGCCGAAGAAGAACAACGCAAAAAAGAAATAGCACTCCTTCAATCCGAAGGTGAAAAAAAACAACTCGAACTTGATAAACAAAAACAAGCCGAGCGCACATTTCAATATATCATTGCCTTAGGCACATTTATTTTTCTGCTGATATTGTGGTTTTTGATTATTTCAAGAAAGAAAAACCGAAACCTCAAACTTCAACGTAACCAAATTACGCAAAAAAACGAAGAACTGAATCAGCAAAATGAAGAAATTATCACCCAAAAAGAAAATTTGGAGCGAGCAAATCATCACATCACGCTCATCAACCAAGAGATGACAGACAGCATTCGCTACGCAAAGCGCATACAAACGGCGGTGCTGCCTCATCCCGAAGTGCTCGGTGCAGGAATTTCTGATTTTTTCATCTTTTTCAAACCTAAAGATATTGTTTCCGGCGATTTTTATTGGTCAAAACAGCACGGAAATAAAACGATTATTGCGGCGGCAGATTGCACGGGGCACGGCGTTCCGGGTGCGTTTATGAGTATGCTCGGCATCTCGTTTTTGAATGAAATTACGAATAAACAGTCTGAAAATCAAACTGCTGCGGATATTTTGAACGAACTGCGCAATAAAGTCAAAGAATCGCTCGGACAAACCGGAAAGAAACAGGAACAAAAGGACGGAATGGATATTTCGCTCGTTATTTTGGATTCCGATGTGAATGAAGCCCAATTTGCCGGTGCGAACAACTCGATGCTTTTGGTGCGCAATAAGGAACTCAACCAAATAAAAGCAGACAGAATGCCCATCGGGATTCATCACAAAGAAGAACCTTTCAAAAACAACCAATTTGAAATCAAGAAAAACGATGTGCTTTATTTGTATTCCGACGGTTTTCAAGACCAATTTGGCGGTCCGTCCGGGCGAAAATACATGACTCAAAATTTCCGCGATTTGCTCTTCCGGATGTCGCATCAGCCGCTTGCAACTCAGGCGGAATACTTAGAGCAAACCTTTACCGAATGGACATCCGTGCGCAATAAAGTTGGTAACTCTTACATGCAAATGGACGATATTTTGGTTATCGGAATTAAGATTTGATATTGGAAACTTGATACTTGAAATTGGAAATTAGAAATTGAAGAGTGTGTCTAATCTGAAAGTTCAATTTGTTGAGGCAAACTTTGGCAGAGCATCGTTGTATATCAACTTGTTAGCAACACTAAAAAGGACTGATAGATAAACGATTGAAATGAAATTTACTTGAAAATTAATCCCATAATTTTATTTTTGATAAAGATAGAATTCTATCTTTGCATTTTTAATAATAAAGGTTTATAAAAGCAAAATTAATGGGAAACTTAAATATTTATAAAGACTTTGATTTTCAACTACTCAATTCTTCCGAATTTAAAGAAGACGCAGTAAGAGAAGAATTAATAAATCCTATTTTAAAACATTTAGGTTACAAGGCTTACGGACATAATCGAATTGTTTATAGTAAAACACTTGCGCATCCATTTGTCAAAATAGGTTCACAAAAACGACAAATTAATATTATACCCGATTATCTTTTTGAAATTAATGGAAAATACTCGTGGGTACTTGACGCAAAAGCACCAAATGAAACTATTTTATTAGGCGAACATATTGAACAAGTATATTCCTATGCAATACACCCGGATATTAACGCTGAAATTTTTGCACTTTGCAACGGAAAAGAATTTGCAGCCTATTCAAAAGATAAACGAGAACCAATACTTTTTTTTCAACTTTCAGAAATAGATAAACATTGGGACGAAATTGAAAAACTTTTAAGTCCTGATAGATTTGTTGAAAAACAAATTCTGAAAGAACCAGAAACAAAATACTCGAAAAATGAT
>DYSM01000325.1 GCA_020718265.1 Draconibacterium orientale
TTCTAAAAAAAATATGAATATGCTTTCGGCATTTTTTTTGTATATTTGCGTTTGAGTACGTTATGAAGCAATAATAAGAAGCAAATAATGCACGTTTGAAATGAAACTCGTAAATTTTAAACCCGTGAAGAGTATTTTAATTTTAGCTTTTGCCTTATTCATCGGCATCGGCGCATTTGCACAAGATGAATCATTGGAAGACCGAATTTCGGCGGAATTTTCTGCTTCGGAGAAACAACAGTTGCAAAAAGCATTCAACTTAATAAAAACAGCAGATTTACGAATGTCCGACTCCGAAAAACAAAAGTCCGGAAATGCCAAAAAAGCTGTAAAAACTCAAGAAAAGGCTGCCAAAATTTATACTGAAAACTATAAAATTGTATATAATCTGCGTAAAAAAAAGTTAGACGAATTGAAATTAAAATCAGCCGATATTAAAGAAACAGCATTCGATGTGTTGTATGAAGAATCGGTAAATAGCTTTCGTACAGCAGTTTCACAACGTTCAAAAGGTAAAAATGCCAAAAATGTGGATGATGCAATTTTCGCCTACGAACAAGCAAAAGCGGAAAACGAAAAATCATTGAAATTTCAGGATGAAAGTTTCGCAGTATTTTACGATTTAGCTGATTTTGAGAAATATAACGCAGCCAAAGATTACACTACAGAAGTGCTAAATAACGGATACGAAACCGAAACCACAGTAGTAAATACGGACGATGTCGGGTTTGCAGAAAATTCATTTTCAACTCCGGAAAGCTACACTGTCATAAAAAATTATACTAAACCCGAAAATGAAAGCACCGGCGGAAATACAGATGGCAACAATCAGACAGACAATACATTATACGATAAAGACATTGTGTTTGCCGTTCAAATTGCAGCTTCGGTAAAACCAATCAGCGATGCAGCAGTAAAGCGAATTTATGCTAAAAATCCCGTGATGCTCGACCGCGTGGACGGCTATTACAAATACATGTTCGGAAAATTTTCGAACTACAAAGATGCTTACAACGCCAAACAAACATGCGGCGTAAAAGGCGCATTTGTAGTTGCTTACAAAAACGGCAAACGCATCTCTTCAGGAACAGAATTTAAGGCAATTGTGCCCGAAAAAAATAACGGTTCAACGCCCGACTCCAAATCATCGAAACCGGACATAAAATCGTCAAATCCGACAACCGAAACCGACAGTGCATCGGCAACTTCCGGCACTGCTGCTGCTGCCGACGGCACGGAATACAGACTTCAAATTTCAGCTTCGCGCCTGCCTGCTAACGAGCAACAAATCAAGGCAATGAATCCGACAGATTTAGAAGTCAAAGTGCTAAAAAGTACAGCGTTCTACAAATATACGGTCGGTAAATTTCCGACTCAAGAGGAAGCCGTAAATTATAAAAATGCGTTTGGACTAAAAAATGTCATTGTCGTTAAATATCAAGGCGATAAAGAAGTAAAATAATTTAATCAAACAAGAAATCCGGCTTCACGGGGCGACCCTTTTGCAACACCACCGCAACAACGAGAGCTTTGATAATGAGCTTGTTATCAGATTCTCGAAAAATATCTTGGTAGAAATTCACTTTTAAATTTCCCTCTCGTTCCGTGCGCAATTTGCAGACGAAATTATCGCCGCTCGAAAGCGGAAATTTATAGTCGATTTCAACCCGATAAACCACCGGCGTAACGCCTTGCTTTGCAAGCGCGGCAAAGTTGTGTCCGAGCGTTTTCAGGTATTCGTGTCGCGTATGCTCAAGATAGTTTTGATACACGGCGTTATTCACGATTCCTTGTATATCGCACTCATAATCACGCACTTTCATGCTCAGTTCAAAGGCATAATACATCTTCGTTATTTTTTGTTGAGTAAATCATCATGCTCCTTAAGCATATTTACAAACACTTGGCGGAACTGCTCAAATAAAGATTCGAATTTGCCGATTTCGTCTTGCTCACCCGGAATAATTTGTTTTTCAAAATCGCCGCCCACAACACGGGTCGCAACAGAAACTATATTATCTAATCTCTTGAAAATCAGTTTATTCAAAACAAAAATGAACAATAGAATAATAACTAACATGGTAATTCCGACTGCCGTCAAAACGCGCATTTCTGTGGCTTTCATGTCCAAGTACGTCTCTGTAACATCGTGCAAAATAAAAATTGCACCAACTTTTGTTTTATCGGCAGCATAAAGCGGAAACATGCCGCGAACGAAGTGTTTTCCGTCATGTTCAACGGTTTCCAACACGATGCCTTGTTCTGAAATTGAATCTAAACCTGTTTTAATTTCCACCAAATGCGCGTCATCGGAGGTCATATCGACCGCTAAAAAATCGCTGAATTGATTCCAATTATTCTCTAAACCTTTGTTTGTTCTTACGGACGCCCAGTCTTTTTCATTCAAAAATTTCTTTTGAACTAATACGCCGTATTCATCGCCGGTTTGAGTTTTCATGGTTTTAAAAATATGCTCAATTTCTTCGCCGAGTTCCATGAAACCGACAACGGAATCGCTGTTTTCGGCATAAAACGGCGTAACAGCACGTAAAGCAAAAGCGGTTTTTCCGAGTTCAATACCGGCAGAAAAAGCGTTTGTCGAAACCGCATTTTTATATGTAAATCGCTTAATCTCATCGGAATGCATTGCTTTGTTGTGTACACGCAACAAGCAACGGCTGTCGGGCGCATTGTTTATGAAATACCAATGTGTGATGCCGGCATCGGCTTTCAATTTTGCAAAAACAGGTTCCGCAATTGAGAATAATTTTGAGGTATCTTTTGCAACAAAAGCTGCACGGACAGGTTCAGACAACGACAAACTGTGCAAATTCGAGTGCAACATGCGGACATCGTTTTCCAATAGACTTTCAAAGGATTTTTGGGCGTTTTTTATGCTTTGCTCAGCCGCCGAATGCACATTTTTTTTGTATGACTTATTTATAGAAAGCTCTACTGCGAACGTTCCGAGTGCCAAAACAACTATTGTAAATATAATAATTTTGATTTTAATTGAGACTGATTTCATAGCTGTAAATTAATGAATGTCAATACCTAAAACTTCTTTGACCGCTTTTTTTAGTGCCGAAAATTTTGCTTCATCGTCGGGCGTTTCCGGTTTAAGAAACGATATCATTAAGCCCGATTTCAAACCGATTTGTCCTTTGGTTTGAAATTCGTCGAGGTGCCTGTCTTTGATTGTTTTTTCGATTAATTGCCTGACCTGATACAATCTTCCCATCTCTTTTCAGTATTTGTTGTGCGTTCCAAATATACAATTTTTTTAAATAGAATGAAAAAAATCTCACTCAAAAAGAATAAAAACTAAACATGAGTCCGGTCTAAAAAGCCTGTTTTATTTTAGCTAAACAATCTATATGCTTGA
>DYSM01000326.1 GCA_020718265.1 Draconibacterium orientale
TTATCTATACAATTTTAAATAATTAAAGACTTTTTTGTCTGCGTAATGTCAGCTAAAAGAATAAAATCCGGTAATGAAAAATACCAACGTCATTAACAATTTAACGAAAAAGGAGGTACTATTATGAGCCCTTAAATGATATTCAATAGTTTTTTAAATGTCTTGTAATCTGTTGATGAAGTTCAACAACACACAAATAATCAAAATCTTACAGTTGTAAAATTCTTTATATTAGAAATTTATTCATTTTTTTATAATTCATTTTTTTATGAAATATAAAATCAAATTTATGTTGCTTTTATTTGCAACAAGCACCGTATTTTTTTCGGCGTGTAACAAAACCGAACTTGTTGAACCCGCCGGAGTTAACAAACTCACTCCCTCGCAAAATGAAAAGTCATTGTCTGAGGCCTCTCCGAGCGCAAATGCGTTGTCAATGCCCGTATTGAATGTTCAGAAAGGCATGCTTGTTTTTAAAAGTAATGAGGAATACGCCCTCTCGATGTCCATTTTGGCAAATATGGCGGAAGAAGAACTGGTTTCGTTTGAAAACAAAATCGGCTTTACCTCCTTACATACAGCTTATGGTAATCTTTACAATTTAATCGAAACAGGTATTGATTCGTCCGATTTGTATTTGTTTGCTCAAAAAAATCCAAAGTTTTTTGAAATAACAAAAAATGCCGACGGCGAAGACGAACTTTCCGAGATAAACGGAGACCCGGTTTTTCAGCGAATCTGCGATGCCTCCGGTATGTTCCTTAAAGAGAACAAAGCCTATCGTGTCATGCGCAAATCCTTGATAAGCACAGATTTGTCGCATATTGCCGAATTAAAATCAATTACGATGGAACAGTTAGCAAGCAAATCGATAGATTTAAGTCTATACACTGTAACAGATTTATTCGGTAATGCTGAAAATTCAAAAGAAGATAAAGTAGGCGAATACGATGAAGCTACGGCATTAAAGGACTTAAAGTGGTGTTCTGATGATAGGAAAGTGGTCGTAGAGCTAAAAGCACAGCGTGATTGGTATCCTGACAGAGCACAGTCAAGTAGTTTTGCAAGTTTTAAGGTTTACGGCAAACGTAAAATTGCATGTGTTTGGACGCGCTATAAAACACATCTTACAGCAACTGACGTATGGTTTAATTACGGTGTATATCAGAAAGATGCGAACGGAATTGAGGTAATGAAACAATATCATTATTCAAACGGAAACCAAGGCGCAAATTTTAGTGTGGAAGCGCGCGAAATTCTTGTCGTAACAGACGAGGTCGTGTCATGGGGTAAAGTACAGCCGGCATTTCTTCAAAATTATTCTTGCCATGTAACAAGTAGAGGTGTTGATGGAAAATATGCTGACTTGCCAAACAATAAACGGAACTTAAATGAATACTAAGTTCAGTATAATTCTTGTTTGTTTGGTATTGTCAAGCGCAGTAAGCAAACTAACGGCACAGTCCGTAATAGATGCCACTATCAACGGTGGTATAAATTCCGGCACAGTATATTCTTACCCCAACTCCGGTGCGCATTACACCTTTGCAGGTGCTTACCAGATTGGTCTAAAGTATAAGCATGTTATATTTAAGAAAATGGCTCTACACGCAGGAGTTGATTTTGTCTCAAAGAACAGAATATACCATAATTATTTCGGTACCTACGTAAGTTCACCTCTTACTCAGTTATCTTATGATTACATCGGACTCGTATCCTTCAAAACGAAGCGAAATAATGAATTTCGCTTCGGAGCTTATTATCAAAATGTTTTTAAAGCCGAAGAATATAATACAACGCAGGAAGCTCTCGGGATTCGGTTCCAATATAATTTTAACATTTGGAAACGGTTCAGCCTCGGTATCATAACTTATACTGATGTTACACCTTCGCGGTATGATTTATCTTTACATTCAAAGAAAATGTACCAATACGGTGTAATGTTCGAATTAGAATACAAACTGTTTGAATTTAAGCACAAGTAACACAATGTTTTTATCTCTGCCGTATTTATTTGCAGCAGAGATTCTTAGAACAGCGTATGCCGAAAAGCTGAGAGAGAATAGTCGAAAAAAGTAAAAAAGAAATCCGGTAATGAAAAATACCAACGTCATTAACAATTTAACGAAAAAGGAGGTACTATTATGAGCCCTTAAATGATATTCAATAGTTTTTTAAATGTCTTGTAATCTGTTGATGAAGTTCAACAACACACAAATAATCAAAATCTTACAGTTGTAAAATTCTTTATATTAGAAATTTATTCATTTTTTTATAATTCATTTTTTTATGAAATATAAAATCAAATTTATGTTGCTTTTATTTGCAACAAGCACCGTATTTTTTTCGGCGTGTAACAAAACCGAACTTGTTGAACCCGCACAAACCACTGTGAACGACCCCACGGCGCAGAAAATCCTTAATTTCAAGGCAAAACTCGCCGATGCCTCCAAATCCGACGAAACGCTCACACTTGACAGTGCTGTGTGGTATATTGAAGCGGCGTTGAATTATTCGTATTGCAACACGGAGCGCGATTTGTCCGATGTGGCTGATTTTGCGTATGATACGCTTACAGTTTGCGCATCTGAGCAGGCTCAAAATTTAAACTTGCAAACTGTTGTAGAAATTTACGATGCCTTTGCCGAACGTACGAGCGAATTGTTGAACTCGACACAGCAAAAACTAATGTTTCAGGATGTAACCATCGCTGAAGGTGAATTTCAGCTCATTACAACACTCGCTTTGATTCAAACCGAGAAAGGCAGCATCGTAACATCTAACTTCACCGAACCATGGAAATGGGGCTTAAAAAGCGGAAAATGCGACGGTACGTATTACAACAAATCCGATGCCGCTTTGCAAATTGCCTCCAAAGCACGCATGCGCATTTCGGTAATTTACGGATATTATACCGATGTAACAACAATAAGCTGGGTG
Source organism: Draconibacterium orientale (assembly GCA_020718265.1). Lineage (GTDB taxonomy): Bacteria > Bacteroidota > Bacteroidia > Bacteroidales > JAADGE01 > DYOJ01. Next base: position 2,941 of record DYSM01000326.1, read on the forward strand.
AATACGTCAGATTACGATTTGGATGACCCGAATACGACAGACCGTAATTATTGTGACTATTATATGTTTGATGAAGATAAATATCAATCAAGCGGTATACCATATTTTCCGGAGGAAAGCTACAGCCAATGCGTTAGTGTTACAGAAATGAATTATTATCTCAACAAAGTACCGACTGTAGCTTCGATTGTAAAAAGTTCGCATTCGTTCCTGCATAATCACGACTTTATCGGCATAAGTATGAACGGAGATGCTGCATATTCTTACGAAGGCAGTTATTGGCTGAGACACTTTGCCGATATTACCTATGGAATACCTCATGCTTCTAATCCGCCAATTGAACAATAAATAATAATATTGGGGAGACTGATTTACATTTTAGTCTCCCTTTTCATAATTAATAAAAATGCACAAATACATAACTATTGCAATATTGGTTTCTTAC
>DYSM01000327.1 GCA_020718265.1 Draconibacterium orientale
GAATTTTCAGAAATTCGTCGGCATTTGCCAACGCAACTTCGCTAAGCCCGGGTCGTTCCGAGCCAAACATTAGCGCGAACTTTCCTTTGGAAATATCAAATTCTTCGAGCGACACATCGTTGGTGTGCGGCGTGGTGGCTACAATTCTGTATCCTTCTGATTTTAAATTATTTATGACAGACAACGTATTGTCCGTTTTTGGTTTATGTCTGTGTAAAGTCAGCCATTGTGCCGAACCGAGAGCGACATCGGGATTCACTCTGTATTGATACAGATTTTCGATAATATGTACGTCCTGCACGCCGAAACAATCAGCCGTTCGCAAAACTGCACTCGCATTATGCGGCTGAAAAATATCTTCCAACACCACAGTCATATAGCGTGTGCGTTCGGCAAGCACCTGCCGGAATTGTGCGGTTCGATTTTCGGTCGTAAAACCGCTTAAATATGAAATCAAGTCTCGATTCATAATTCATTTTCATTTCGACTTCAAATATAAAAAAAAAGAGCAGAAATAACTCTGCTCTTTCATTTATTTATTACAATTTTCAAAAATTATTGCAATTTGAATACGATGTCGTTCAACTTTCTGGGTGTTCCGTCCGGACCGACTGCGCGAACATTTTCAATGAACACGCGATCGTTACGATTCAGCTTGTTGATAAGTACTTTTTGACGAGGCGTGAACGCTCCGCTGCTTGCTTTTTCAGTTTCATAGAAACCGCCGACTTGCGCCGTAACATCGAATGTTGTAACTGAGAATGTCAGTTGAAAGTCGAAATTTTCCAATTCTGCTCGAACGCCGCTCATACCCGCAAGTGTTGCTTTTGCTATTTGTCCGCCTTTTTTGTTTTTAGGGTCAGATCCAACAACAGCTGCCGGGTCGGGCACTGTTTTTATACGAAACTCTTTACTGCCAAGGTTTTTGCCGTCCGCAGATACGTTAATCGAACATTTTGCACCGCCTCGGACTTTAACAATGTAGCCTGCACCAGATTTTGCAATACTTCCGTTTCCGACAAAAGATGCGTTTACCGAGTTTGGGTTTACTCCTGCTGCCGTAATATCTACCGGGTTATCAACACCAATGTAGAATACGTTCATTTTGGTAGGCGATACAGACACGCTGGGAACAGCCACTTGGTATTCTGTTTGAAAGTCGTATTTAAGAGTATCTTCTCCGCTTGGGTTTTTCAAACGAATTTGTCCTTTTAATTTGTGAACACCCGCACCGCTGCGTGCAATGAAAACCCCTTTTCCTGTTGCAGTGTCAATTTTCAACTTCGTTCCGTTATCCAAAAGAATGGTTGGTTCTTTTGTTGTGTCGGACGCTGCGATGAAAACTTCAGCCTTATACTCTTCGCCTTGCAGTACGAAGCCTTTTTCAGCACGAACGATAGCTTCAATTTTATTAAATTTGAATGAACCTGCATCTACCTGACCGAACAAATGTGTAATTACGTTTGCCTCTGCTGTTTTGATGTCTGTTTTCATTTTTGTAAGCATCGTGATAACGCCTGCGAGAGGTAAATGCTCAAAGTTTGCAAGTTCCCAAGGTATCATATTGCCTTCATGTCCTTTAATATCAGCGGTTGATAGGGAACTTTCAAGAGATGCAACTAATCCGTCGTTTACTTTTCCCACTTTGTCTTTTGAGTAAGTCTTGAGAAGTTCGCGGAACGTTTCAATTTTATTCTTGAGTTCAACACCTTTTTTCTCCAGAATCAGAACTTGCGATGGCGAATTGGTGTCGTCCTTTTTAGCAATTGCTGATGAGCCATGTTCTTTATATAGTGCGTCTGTGCCGTCTCCTATTTTAACAATTTGCTCTTGTAAGCTTGTGATGTAGTCAACCAATTCTTTTGATTTTGTTTTTACTTCATCGGCTTTTTCTTTCCAAGGACCTACTTTCCCTTTATTTTCCTCAAATGCTTTGAGGAATTCGGTATGTATGCCTTCATTTTTTTCGTCAATATTATTTGCTGTTTTCACAAGGCTGTTGTCAACCAACACGAAGGCATTTAGAATTTCCGCTGACACGTTAAGTGCCAAAAGTGCGGTCAAAACCAAATACATCATGTTGATCATCTTCTGCCTTGGGCTTGTTTTGCCATGTCCCATAACTTAAGATTATTTTAATGTGTATTAAAAAATTTAATAAAAGAAGAAAACTACTTCAAATTTACGTTCATTGCTGTGAGCATGTTACCGTAAACAGTGTTGAGTGCTTCGAGTTTTTTGCCGAGTTTGGTGATTTCTTCGTTGTATTTCTTCGAGTGTGCAACTGAACCTTGAAGGTCTGCCATCATCTTATCTAAGTCTGCTTCATTGAGTTGCAGTTCAAAGATTGCGTTAAGGGCTGAAAGATTTTTGTTCAAACTTCCGATATGTTTATTGTATTCGGAATTTCCGGATTTCAAAGATGAGAAATCTAAATCCATTGAACCTGTCAGTTTTACATAAGCTTGCTCGAATTGAGTTCCGCCAACTTTTACTTTTTCGGTCATTTTTGAGAATGAATCGGACAATGCATCCGAAGAATAACCAACGGCTTCGGCTGATTTTCCAAATGTATCTGACATTTTGGAAACTGCGGTTGACGCATTTTTCATGTTGGTTGCGTACTCATTGGTTGCGAGTGTTGCATCGCTGATGTTTGCCATTTGACCAACTTTTTTGTTCAAATCTTCGATACCTGTTCCGAATTTTTCAAACAAGTTTGCGCTGCCGGCTTTTTCAATCATTGCATTAAATTTTTCCATTGCTTCGCCTGAGCTAACTGCCGGTTTGGTATTTTTCTTACCATGTCCTGCTTCAATGCCTTCCGGTTGAAGACCTACAAGCTCCGGATAAACAAGTGTCCAGTCAAGTTCTTCGTGAAGCGGCTCAAATGCTGAGAATAAAAAGATTAACGCTTCTGTTCCTAAACCTGCAACAAGCATAATAGTTGCACCGGGCCAGTGAGTAATTTTAAACAATGCTCCGATGATAACGATTGCAGCACCGATTCCGTAAAGTTTTGCCATGAAGTTTTTGTAACCGTGGCTCTGAGTCATTTCCTTGAATCCCATATCAAAAAGAATTAAAATGTTTAGTAATTAAATTAAATCCAAATTTTCGATAAAAGTAAATAAAAAAATTAAATGCAAAAAAAAAATTGCTGTTTTTTTTATATTTGTTTCAGCACAACAATCTTGCCGAATGCCGTTTTGGACAAAATTAACGTTAAATATTTTTGACCAAATACACTGTAATCGTTTATTTTAGTAAAAAATACGCTATCTGACCTTAGGTGTTTTTTTTCGCACAACTAAAATAGGAACAGAAACTCCGATTGCGATACTAACCAAGATAAATATAACTTGAGTTGCAAAACTTACCG
>DYSM01000328.1 GCA_020718265.1 Draconibacterium orientale
TTATTCCGACCCAAAGCCTTTTAAATCGCCCAAACCGTAATCATCGCGCAGAACTTCAAATTCCGTTCGGCGATTAAGCTGGTGGCAAATTTCTTTTTGAGCTTTATCTGTCAGTGCGTTGATGTAAGCTTCGTTCAGCACATCGCCGTGTTTGAGAAACGGATACTGTTTGATAAGTTCGCGTCCGGCAGCAGCTGTGCCGTCTATTTTGCGGGGCGCAGTTTCGCCCAAACCTGAGGGCGTAAGGCGTTCTGCCACAATGCCTTTCTTCAACAAATAATCCACAACCGATTGGGCACGCGCTTGCGAAAGTTTCATGTTGGCATCGTCGCTGCCGCGAATATCGGTATTTGCAATAAGTGCAATTGTAATATTCGGATTTACGGTCAGAATTTCAACCAATTTATCCAACGAAGCAAAAGATTCGGGACGAAGTTCGGCTTTTCCCAAATCGTATTGAATGTTAGGCAGTTCCATTTTGCCTTTTATCGGACCTAAATCTAATTTGGTTTGAAATTCTTGACTTTCGCGTATGCCGCGCGTGGAAATGTTTCGATAAGATGCCAAAAACTTGGAACGGCTTGCTGTGATGGTGTAATCCAAATCTTCCGTGAGACGAAACACGAACGAGCCGTCGGTTGCCGAGCTGACTTCGCTTTCCGCGCCGTTGGATGCAACCATTTTCACGGTTGCGCCCGTGAGCGGTTCGTCAGTTTCAGAATTTGTAACTAAACCTTTGAGTGTGAACACCAACGGCGGAATTATGAAATGGAACAGATTGTCTTCTTTATTGCGCGCCGAAGAGAAATATCCTTCTTCGGTATCTTCAAAAAATGTTATTCCGAAATCATCCGCGGGCGAATTGATAGGCACGCCCATGTTGGTTACGTTCCATTTGCCGTCTTTTTTTTCAGCTTTGAAAATATCCAAACCGCCGCAACCCTGATGCACGTTAGACGAAAAATAAAGTTCGCCGTTGCGTCGAATAAACGGGTACATTTCATCGCCGGACGTGTTAATTTCGGCACCGAGATTTTCGGGTTTACCCCAAGTTCCTGATGCTGAGGCGCGTTTTGTAACCCAAATATCTTTTCCGCCTTTACCGCCGGGCATTTCGCTGACAAAGTATAAGGTCATTTCGTCGGCAGATACGGCAGGATGCGCTACGGTGATGCTGCTGTCTTTCACAATCGGAACGTATTCGGGCTGTCCCCAAGCGTCGCCGCTTTTGCGAGTTTTGAATATTTTACAACCGTGATTTTCGCCTTCAGCTTGTTTGCAATACGTGTAATACATTGTGGAACCGTTACTTATGATGCACGGTGCACCTTCGCTTCCGGGAGTGTTTACAAGTCCTGCGACGGGCACGGGAACACTCCATTTTTCTTTGTTGTCTTTTACGGCAACGTAAATATCGGAATAACTCAGTCCGGTAATGCGGCTCGGCGTGGTTCCGTTAGAGCCCTCGCGCGTGGATGTGAAATACAATTCGGATGTGCTTTTGCCGAACGCCGGGGCGAAATCGGTAAATTTGCTGTTTACGGTTGTGGCTTCGGTTACGGTGTGTCGTGAGGGTTTGCCGCGCAATTCGGTTATGAGTTTGCAGGATTTTACGCCGTTGTGTCCGCGCACATCATCGGGCATGAGTTGTGTGTAGCGTTCAAATTGTCCGGCTGCCTCAACGGATTCGTCGGTCATCATTAAGGCTTGTGCGTAATATAATACAGAAAGCGGGTCGGTGTACTCATTTTTTACGGCAACTTTGTACCATTTTTTGGCTTTTTTGGCATCGTTTGTAATGCGTGCGCATTCGCCTAGCTTGAAGGACACGTAAGCTTTGTCTTTTTTATCTGTCAGACCTTCATATATTTTTTCGTATTTTTCAGTCGCGGCAAAATATTCGCCGACATTAAATGCGTCATCAGCTTTTTTAATTTGCTTTTCTTGCGAAAACAGAGGTCCGTGTGCAAGAAGGAACAGTGATATAACGATTGCGGACAGATGTTTAGGATTCATGGCGTATGCTGAATATTTATATTATTTACAAAAAAAGTTTAGACACAAATATAAGTAAAAGATTTAGATTCAAAACGTTCTTTTGACAAAATGAAATCTGTACACTCGGTTTTTAAAATTCAAAATCGAAAATTGAGATTTTAATATATTGAATATCAAAATGTTTAACACAAAGTGTTATTTTCAGTTTCTACAATTTGTTTAAGATTTGTTACAAGAAATGTTTCACTTCGATATCGTATGAGATTTTTTACTTGTATTTTTTTAGTCCGTAGTTGATGTTTTGTTTTTGGTGTGATTTTATGTAAGCATCAAAATCTGCCTTTTTTCCGTTTATGGTCAGCGTAGAGTTTGTTTCGTTAAAGTGTTGTTCTAAATCTTTTAGCAATTCTTTTTTTTCCATGACGCAAAGATAAAATATTTTTCTAATCTGTAAATGTTATTTAATTACGACCACTAAACGCAGAAGTGTTTGTTTTCGGCGCGAAATGTTTTATATTTGCGACATAAGAATACGTCAAAATAGCTCGAATGAAACAGTCAAATTTGCTAACGCTTATAGACACATATTTATTCGTAACGGACGACAACCCGGACGACCGCGACAAAATATATATCGCAGCAACATACAATTCAACTGCCATAGAAGAATGCACGCTGACGGAATCTGAAGTCGAAAATTTGCTCACAAACGGAATAACGACAGCAGACAAACCCTTTGAGCATCATTTAATGGTGTTCGACCATCATCAAGCACTTGAATTTACCATGCAGGCTGCCTTGGCTCGTCGGGAATTTACACTTGAATTTGTCAAAGAAATATCTTCCAAAGTTATGCGAAATACAGGCGGAGTTGTAAATACGCCGTTAGGGAGCTACGATGTTTCGCGCGGCGAACTTCGTTTAAGTACCGTTTGGGCGGGCAAACATCTGTTCCCCGATTTCAAAAAAGTGCCTAAACTCATGGCAAGGTTTTGCAACAGTGTTTCAGAAAGAATGAAAACAGTAACTTCAACAAACGATAAGCTCGACCTTGCGTTTAATGCACATTTCGAGTTTGTCAGCATCCACCCTTTTCGGGACGGAGACGGCAGAACATCCAGATTGATAATGAATTACATTTTAAGCTATTTCGACCTTCCGTTCTTCATCGTCTCCGTCCAAGTCCGCCCCTCCTATATCCTGTCAATCGAAGCATCGTGGGAAAAATCGGATGCAAGTTCCTTCCTTGAGTTTATGTACGAACAATATTATCAAGCGATACAAAACCGGATAGAAAAAACAGAATAAAGAATATTGAATGATTCTTGAGTTCAGTATAAAAAGTCATAAAGTTGAAAGTTTGTAAAGTTAAATTACTG
>DYSM01000329.1 GCA_020718265.1 Draconibacterium orientale
TCGACTTTGGTGCAAACATCAACATTTGTGAAACCCCGCAAGGTTTTTAATACATGAGTCCGGTCTAAAAAGGTCGTAAAAGTATATTGAAATTCACAATTCATTGTTTATCAGATAGTTGCATTTTAAAATATATTTCTTAAAACATTAGGAATCAAGTAGTTGTATTTTATCACTTCGTTTTTGATGGCTTTTTAGACCGGCCTCATTTATTAAATTAAATTTTAGACAACAACGTACAGCCACCGGAACACTTTCTAAACTCAACAATTATGTATAAAAACAGCCGAAACGAAGAATTGAAAGCGCAACTCATTGAAATCCTGCAAAAAAGCATCAATGCGGAAGACGATATACACCAACTGCTCACAACCGAATTGCCGGCATTGAGCAAAGTGCGACAGTCCGCAATACGCTATTGTTCGTGCGGATTTCCGATTTCATACAGTTTGGGCTACTTTTACACAGCCACGCACGACACGGCGGAGGAGTTCAAGTGGATTGAAGAAATTTTAACCAACGAGGTCGATTTTCATTCGTATCGCATGTATTTGTCGTGCCCGAAATGCAACACGATGCTTGCCGAAATTGAACACTGACACCCTATTCCACGCGTTTTCCGGTTTTGTCAATATAAAACCACTCCTCGCTTTGCCAGCTTGTATGTTCGTCTTCGTGCAATGTTGTGCAATTCAAACTCACTTGCGCTTTTCCGCCCTCGAACGGGTGCGCACACGAAAATTGCGGTTCTATTACAATACGTCCTTCTCGGTCGGCAAAGCCTATTTTTCCGTCTTTTTGAATTCGAAAAAATCCTTCAGCTAAATAGTCCGGTCCGTTATCAAACGCAAAAACTTGGTACAAAACTTTGCCGGTTTTATCTATTCCCAAAAAACCTTCATCGGGTTTCAACACAATTGCGGCATACGTGAATGTATCGGTAAAACACATTTCGTATTTTCCGGCGCGAATAACCGTATCGCCGTCAGCAGTTCGGTAGCCGCTTCGCCCATCGGCAGTTTCAAACCGAAAATATGGTTGCTCGGTTTGCGCGGTTTCCGTGGTATCCGTATTAGATTCGGCACTTTCGGAACATGCTGATATTAAAGTAAATAAAACTATTAAAACTATCAGATTTACAAATTTCATATTTCAATAATTTGAATAAATAACAACAACGAAAGTATCAAAAAAAATCAATTAAACGCAAAGTTTTGTTTCATAACAGAAAAAATGGTGTGGAATTTTTGACCTTTTGTATCATATATTCAGAATTCAAATTTTTCAGCCATGAATACACTTTTTTTAATGCTCAGTATCGTCTTCAGCCTTACATTTGGCTCGGCAGACAAAACAATCACAGGTGTTGTGATTGACGAATCCGAAGTTCCGTTGCCCGGTGTTTCGGTTACACTTAAAAACTCAACCGTAAGCGCAATCACGGATTTAGACGGCAGATTCAGCATCGCAATTCCCTCAGATGCAAAAGATGTCGTGTTGGTTTTCAATTACATCGGATACCAAAGCCAAGAAATTACTGTAGGCGAATTGGTTTACGTGCGCGTACAACTGAAACCGGAAGCCGAAGAACTCATGGAAGTTGTCATTGTTTCCGATTCTGTTACCAAAAAAGAAAGCGAAGCATACGACACGGATGACGAAAGTTCATCTTTTGGTTCGTCTCGCAGTGCAGGCGCAACCTCAACGGGTGTTTCTGCATTTAAACGCGATTCTAAAACACTGTCATACAGCACAGCACCCACAACAAGTGCCGGCGAAAGCCGCAGCATGTTCAAAGACCGAACGGACAAAGGCGGAGCTTCCGAAAAAGAAAAACCAAAAGACAGTCCGACTACGAAAACCGGCAGCTCTGACGCATCCGATGGCGCAAAAGCCGGATTGCTCACAGCAGGCGAAGTAAACGATTTTATGAAATGGAAACTTTGGAAAGATATTGACTCTACAAATTTGCAAAGCTATATCGACATTTGGAAAATGAAACCGCAAAACCGTTATTGTGTGCAAGTTACGAACAACAACCAACAAGGTTTGACTGATGCTTCGGTGCATTTGATTTCCACCTTCGGCGACACGCTGTGGTCGGCAAAAACGGACAACACAGGCAAAGCCGAACTTTGGGTGAATATGACAAAATATACCGAAAAAGCATTGCCGGAATTTGAACTTCGCGTGGAACACCAAGGCAAATCAGCTTTCGTTCATAACCCGACCGAATTTAAAAAAGGTATTAACTTCGTAACAATCAATACAGAATGCGGATTTCAAGAAAACGTGGACATCGCGTTCGTTGTGGACGCAACCGGCTCGATGGGCGATGAAATAAATTATCTGAAAGCCGAAATGAGCGACATGATTGAACGTATGGAAAAAAAATATTCCGACATCAATTTGCGCACCGCATCCGTTTTTTACCGCGATATTACCGACAGCTACCTTACGTTGCCCAGCCCGTTTACCGATGATGCCGCAACGACCGTAAATTTCATCAAAGCACAATCTTCCGGCGGCGGCGGCGATTTCCCGGAAGCCGTGGAAGAAGGTCTCGACCAAGCCATAAACAAACTCGAATGGCGCAAAGTTGCACGCTCACGAATTTTATTCCTTGTGCTCGATGCTCCGCCGCACCAAACGGACGTTCATGTTCAAAAAATGCAGGAACTCGCACGCAAAGCCGCCGCAAAAGGCATTCGCCTCGTCCCGATTACGGGCAGCGGAACAGATAAAAGCACCGAATATCTCATGCGCACGCTCGCACTTGCGACCAACGGAACGTATGTTTTCCTAACGGATGACAGCGGCGTGGGCGGCGGACACATCAAACCGACAACGGACAAATTCGATGTTGAATCGATGAACAAAATGCTCAATCGCCTACTCGACCAATATTTATATTTGCCAAATTGCGTAACAGCCGAAAATCCGGAAAATAAAACCACAGAAAAACGCGAAGACGATTACACCATCAACGATGCGTTCGGTCCGGAAATTACAGATGCCGAGCTAAGTATCTTCCCAAACCCGACTACAGGTCCCGTTACAATTAAAGGATTGAAAGATGTAGCCGAAATTTTCGTAACAGATATGAGCGGTAAAATTTTACGACACCTCGAAACCGGCGGCGAATCCAAAATAGAAACCGATTTGGCAGAATTTCCGTCCGGAATCTATTTCATAGCCCACGGCGAAGACAAGTCACGCAAAGCCGAAAAAATTATTGTAAGACATTAATGAGTTCAGTATAAAAAGTCTGTTTTATTTTAGCTAAATAATCTATATGCTTGATTATCAGTGCTTTTGAAAATATTTTACAATTTAAGTAAATTGCTTATTATCAGCAATT
>DYSM01000330.1 GCA_020718265.1 Draconibacterium orientale
ACAATGAGGTCTAAACCATCGGTTTCTTCTACGCCATCGAAGTCTTTTGTTTTGATTTTGAACGAATTAATGTATGAGTCTTTTTCACCCAATTCAAAAATGGCATAAGAAAAACTGCCTTGAACCGAAACCAAAAGGAAATCTTTTTTATTGTATTGAAATACGCTAATTCCCTCAATATCATAAGCTATAAACGGATTTAACGTATCGCTCATGGGCAATTTTCGGGGATTTACAAGGCTGTCGGGGTTTGCACTCATTTTAAAAATACCTTCTTCTTCCACGCCAAAATAAAGCATTCCGGTGCGGTCGTTGATGGTAATTCCTTCGGGCTGGCTGTTGCTTTTAAAAGTGCGTTTCAATTGATATTTTATCTGTTTATTTTCGTTCCACACTTTCCATTGTTCAAACTGTCCGTCTTTTCCATTTACAAACACAAAGAACTGATTTTTAGCGTCTTTATACATAGCCACGCCATACACATCTCCTACTTTTGAGGGAATATTGGCTATGGTATCGGAAAGATTTAATTCTTTTGGGTCTATGTAAAAAAGTGAAACGGCATTGTTGCTTCTGTTGCTTCCGGCTACCAAAGCCACTTTTTGTCCATTATAAGAAAAACCATCGCGCAAATCGACATTGTTTACTTTTCCAACTTTTCGGTAATTAATTATTTTTCCGTTCAAGTCGTAAGCATACAAACCCTCTTTTTTGTTTGTTCCTAAAATAATACTTTTTTCGGGATTTTTGGTGTTTATCCAAATGGCAGGGTCGTCGGCGGCATCGTCGTTTAAGTTAGCCGAAACTGCATCTGTTTCAGCATTGGCATAAACAACCGTTTCGATAAGGCTCTGCAAATGAAGTGCTTCTGCAAGTTTTGCACTATCTTCGCGAGCTTCTTTGTTGCGCTCATCGGTTAGCGTATCTTTTGTATTGTTTTGATTTTTAGGAGTTTCGTTGCAAGCGTAGAAACTCAAAAAAGCGATTGCTAAAATAAATAATTTTATATTCTTCATTGGTATTTTTTTAAAAAAAAATTATAAAAAATTATAAAAAAAAATGTTTGTCGCTTATGTTAAGCGACAAACTAACTACAAACTTATAAAAAAATAATTTAAAAATTAAATTTCAAACCTAAATTCAATTTAATTCCGTAATATTCGGATTGAATGGTGCGTTCGCTAACACCCGCAAAAGTGCGCAAAGGCTGATTCAAAAGGTTGTTGGCATCGAAATAGATGGCAAAATTGGGGTTTATTTTGTAATTCAAATTCAAATCGAGATAGTTTACTTTGTCGTAGTAATAATCGAAGAAGGCTTCTTCGCCAAAACCACCGTCGTTGTTCATATTCAAGAAGGCACTGGCATGATTGAATGACAAACGAACGTCCACTTTTTTGGTATCGTAAGCCAAACTCAAATTGTATGTGTGTTTTGGCGAACCGGCTAACGGCAAATCTTCGTTTTCTCTGCCTTCAAATTTTATGTTTTTAAGTTTTGATTCTACGAAAGTATAATTTGCATAAAAAGAAAGATTTTTGAATACCGAAGGTAAAAAGTCCAAACGGCGGTTGAATGCAGCTTCAAAACCTATCAAAGAAGCATCGGCAATGTTTTGTGGTTTGCGATAGCTGTGGTAAGTATGTCCGTCGAATTCAAAATCGGATTTATATTCCCAAGCTACTATATCTTTGAGGCTTTTGTAAAAAACTCCGGTAGAAACGATACCAATGTTTTTAAAGAATTTTTCGTACATAACATCTAAATTCATTGAAGTTGTGGGCAAAAGCGATGGATTTCCGAAAAGAATAACATTGTCGTCGCGGTCAATTTCTTGATAAGGCACTAAATCGTAATAATTGGGACGCGAAAGCGTATTTGTGTAAGCCAAACGAATATTTGAATAAGCATCGGGCGAATATTTAACATGAATGGCTGGTAAAAAGTTGATGTAATCGTCTTTTACAACACTCGAAAGAGTAATTGTAGGGTCTTCATCTACAGGTATTTCATAAATATTTCCTTGATATTCCAAAAGAGTTTGTTCGGCTCTTACTCCGGCAATTACGGTAAGTTTTTTTCCTAATTTTTGTGTAAGCATAGCGTAACCTGCATATATGCTTTCAGTAGCGTTAAAGTCTCCGGCATTTTCGCTGATGTCTTCTTCTTTGTCAAAGTAATTTGCATTGGTTAAATCAAAATAATCGCTAATTTTTGGGTCAATGAAATTGCCTAAACTGTAATTTCCGGGCATAAAATTGTCTTTAGAAACATCGGTTATGTGTGAGAGAGCCAAAGCAGTAAAAGCATCTTCATCGGTGGGTTCGTATTCGTAGAGCCAGTTGTCGCGCATTTTTGATTTTGAACGGTAGCGTGCGCCAAATTTCAAAACATTGGCATATTCACCTTGCGAAAGTGTCCATTCAAAATTGATGCGTGCGTTTTTGTCCACTTCTTCGGTATATTGATATTCTTCGGTCAATTCGTCGAAGGAATAAATATCGGAAATGTTGGAATACTTTTCGCTATCTTCGGGGAAAGTAATTACAGGAAAAGATTTGTCGCTCAAATCCAAATTAATAGGAACATTTCTAACCGCATAACGTAAGTAACGCTCGTTTGGGCGTTCCTCGTTGGCTTTTGAATACGATGCCGACCAATCAATTTTTAATTTGTTAAAAATATGGTCGCCGCCAAGAGAAAAATTATACATTCGTTGGTCTTCCAAACGGCTGTATTTGTTGTCTTCTACACCAAATTTGAGTTGTCGTCTGATTTTGGTTGTATATTGTCCGGCGTCTTCTTCAATGTTGGAATATTGAATGCGGTATCTGTTTTCCCAGTCGTTGCGTTGATTGTAAATGGCTTTTGCGTAAAGCGTGTGATTTTGATTGATTTTGAAATCAAGAGCGGACGAATAGCTGGTTCTGAAACGTTCTATATAATATTGTCTGTTTTCAAAACCCGAAGTAAATGCCGAAGCATCTTTGTTGTTTTCGTCCGAGTAATCCCATTCGGCTTCAATATTGTCCGAACCCAACTGGTGGTCGTAAGCCGAAGCACTCAAAACGATGCCCAATTTATTGGATAAAAAACGTTTGCCAAAAGTCAAATTTCCGTTGTAAAGTGGTTTGTTTGAAACAAAATTCCAACCTGAACCTAATTTTCCGCTAATTTCTTGCTCGTAAGGAGCTGATTTGGTAATTAAATTAACCGAACCCCCAATGGCGTCAGCGTCCATATCGGGCGTAAGGGCTTTGTTAAATTCTATGGCTTCAATCATGTCAGAAGGCACTAAATCGAGCTGTACCACACGAATTTCGGCTTCAGCCGAAGGGATTCTTTCGCCGTTGAT
>DYSM01000028.1:0-3778 GCA_020718265.1 Draconibacterium orientale
AGTTCCGGTTTTATGATTGAAAAGTAAGATTTTTTCTTCAATCAATTGTAAATATATTAAAAAAAATAGTATCCACTCAAAAAAGTATGGTAAAATTATATCTTCCTAAATATCAACAAATTAAAACGGGTTAATTTTTATAAAATCATACAAAAAATAGCATATTTTACTAAAAAATGGCTTGTTTTAGCTCTTTTTTAGATAAAAAACAAGATTTTGACAATTTATAACGTTGCAACTATCTGATTATCAATCACCATACTTTTTTGAGTGGATACAAAAAATATCTGTAACTAATTGGTTTTAAATTATTTATATATAATATCGAATTTTTAAAATCTGAAGAAAATATGTCTTTACAACAACGTATATTTTCTTATTATTCAATTCTCAAATTTCCAAATTCTCAAATTGATATTATGGCAGAAATTTATACAGGCACAAAGTTCGGAACGCGCAAACAGTCAGACAGTTTGCCGCAACATGCTGCGCTGGCGGAACTGAAAAATTATTGCGCCGAATTTGCCGAAAAAGGTTACGCGCCGCCGTACGAAGGCGGTTCGTCCGGCAATTTGAGTTTTCGGGCGGAAGCAGGCAGCAATGCGTTTTATGTTACGGCGAGCTACACCGCGCTCGGAAAAAATATGTCGGATTCCGATTTTTGTCTTGTGCATGAGGTTGATTTTCAAAGCGGAACAGTAATATTTTCCGGAACTCGAAATCCGTCATCGGAAGCGATGATGCATGGTGCAATTTACAAAGCGCGACCCGAAATTATGGCAGTTTTTCACGGACATTCCGAAGACATTATGGAGGCGGCTCGCAAACTTCAAATGCCTGTAACACAACACGAAATGCCTTACGGAACACTCGAAGTTGTAACCGAAATGCTGAAAATTTTAGACCAACATACCTTATTTATTTTAAAAAATCACGGATTTGTATCGCTCGGTGCAACAATGGAATATGCCGCCGAAGAAGCAGATTTTTATGCCGATATCGCAAATGTATTGTAAGAAGTAGTGTGTGTAAGAAAACGTTTAAATATTTGATTTCATGTAGATTATAGCTGTTTTTTCAATTGAATGTATTGACATTCAGTGGTCATTCAATAGTCATTCAGTTGTTTTTTTTATAGTTTCGATTGAATTTCAACAGAATTTCTAAAAACATTCGGAACAGAATTTCGCTATATCGTAAAGAATTTCAACAAGTTATGAGTTTTCTTTCAAGCACTAAGTATAAGTAATTCGTAACTAGATTTTCAGTAAAACATAGATATTCAGCATAATACAAAATATTTTAAGACAAATACTTATGAACAGATTCAAAATAATTTCTATTTTATTGATTTTCATATCAATAGCACTTTTTTCCTGCAAAAAACAAGCTACAAAAGATAAGGAAGCGCGCAGCACAATTGTAGATGCAGCGGAAATTAACAGTAAACTAAAAAGCGGAAAACCCGTTGCCTATCAATATGTTACAATTATTGGCGATATAGATTTTACATTAGCTGAAGATATTAGTATTGAAGTACCAAATGTGGTCAGGCACACGGTAGAATCGTCAATCGTGTTTACAGATTGCACGTTCAAAGGCAAACTTATAGCGAACAAAAAAAAGGATAAGAACTTGGATTTCTGCCGTTTCAAGAACAATTTTGCGCTTATCACATGTACGTTTCAAGATTCAGTTTTGATAAAAGAAGCCGATTTTTACGAGCAAGTAAATGTGCGAAACTCAATTTTTTCGGAATTTGCGAGTTTTGAAGGTGCCGGATTTTCCTCTCGAAAAACGTATTTTTCTGAAAATAAATTTATGAAAACCGCCGATTTCAATCGCGCAGAATTTGCAGGTTCGGTCAGTTTTTTTCAATGTGAATTTAACGACAAAGCACGTTTCCAGAAAGCATTTTTTGCTCGCGATGCGTTCTTCGGGAACTCAAAATTTAGCGGACGAGCTGATTTTTCGGTAATCAGAGCCGATGAAACAATGTTGTTTAATTATGCCGAATTTTTTGAAAATGCCGATTTTGCAAACGCCGTATTCGGGACGCGCACGGAATTTGTCCAAACTAAATTTCAATCCGTCATAAATTTGGAAGCAGCTTTATTCAGAGGCACGGCTGTGTTTAATAAATGCTTGATAAACAAAGAGTTGAATCTTAAAAATGCCGTTTTCTCTATCATGGAGCCTGAGTTTCAACAGATTGATATTCAAGCAAATGTAAAAATAATTCAAGACAACACAATTCAGGTATTAACCAAAAACTATCAAATAGATACATTGAAAATCAAATAATATTGTTTAAATTTCGTTAATTTTTTATACAGTTTATAAACTTAAACCTCCATCAACATGCGTAGAAATTATTTTAAATTTTGGGTGCCAGCTCTGTTTGCAGCTTTCACCCTTTTTGCAATACCAAGTTGCGATTTGACCGAAGAAGAAGAAGAAGCTCTTCTTGAAAATCTTGGTTGGATTGGAACAGGGGAAGACGGCGAAAACCTTGAAGCCATTGAAGATGACATCTCTTTTGCGAACGGAGAAATCCCTTCTTCTGTGGATTTGTCTGACCAATTTCCGCCCATCGGAAATCAAGGTTCATACGGCACATGCGTGGCTTGGGCTGTGGGTTACAACCACAAAAGCTTCCTCGAAGCCAAAGACCAAGGTTACACAACCTCCGACATGACAAGCACGAGCAAACAATTCAGCCCGAAATATTTGTTCTGGTCAATTCCGACCGGGCAAAAAGGCGAAGATTGTAACGGAACAGGCTTTGAAGCTGCGTTTGACATTCTGCAAAGCAAAGGTATTCCGACGATGGCAAAAGTACCTTACACGGATTTGGGCGACTGCACAGGCTCTGCCTCATCTTGGGACGGCGATGCTTCAGGATACAAAATTGATGCTTACCGCCAAATAGACCACACCAGTGCAGAAGAAATTAAACGTTACTTAGCCGAAGGACGTGCCGTTACAATCGGTGCAAAACTTGGCGACAATTTTATGAGCTGGGCAAGCACCGGAGTTCTTAAAACAGAAACTTACGGTTACAGCGGACAACATGCTTACCACGCTATGATTTTGAGCGGATACGACGACAGCAAAGGCGCATTCCGAGTTGTAAACTCTTGGGGCGAAGACTGGGGCGATGCCGGCGGAATTTGGGTAGATGAAGACTTTTTTACTTCTGAATTCTGCTTCTGTGCATTCGTTGCAAGTAACATTAAAGGAAACCCGGATGAAAACGGCGACAACGTTGTAGATGACCCGACAACAGGGAAAGACCTCATGGCTTGGGAACTTGCCGATGAACCGAACCCGGACGGAAGTTCTGAATTAGACAGAAAAGCGGTTTACAATGTATTTAACTCAGGAACTGAAACCGTATCAGCTTCGGAAGAATGGAATATCCTCTACATTTATTACAATGCTTACGACGGTGACGATTGGAATATCATCCTTTACGATGCTTATACGGATGATTATGAACCTTATTACGATGAAGACGGAAATTTGCGAAATGACGGACCACTTGAAAACGGAGACGGCATGTCGAATTGGTGGAATAATGTAGATGTTCCTGCAGGAAAAAGCGTTGCGCAAGCACTTTACAGTGCAGAAGATTCTCGATTCAGTTGGAAATACACGATGCCTACTAAGAACGCATACGGAGGTCCGCTGACAGGAGACTATTACTTAGTTATCATTGCCGACGGTTACGATGTTATCAACGAAGTGGACGAAGACAATAATTACTTCTTCCTTA
>DYSM01000028.1:3878-16626 GCA_020718265.1 Draconibacterium orientale
GACGGTTACGATGTTATCAACGAAGTGGACGAAGACAATAATTACTTCTTCCTTACAGATGCAAGCGGCGAACCGATATCGTTCAAGGACGGTGTAATGCAAGAAGCAACAGCTAAAAAATTGGTAAATACCAAGAAAAACCCGACAATCGGCGAAAATTCTGTTTCACAAACTGCACGTACTGCTGCAAATTTGAACGCATACAGCCCGAAAGAAATTCAAACAATGATTGAAAATCACAAAAAATCAGGTTTGATTCAACAAAAAGCTGCAATGTACAAACGCACCAACGGAACTTCAACAAAAACTCGAGTTTCAAAATAGAAACTTTTTTTTGAAAATAAAGAAGTCGGAGCGAAACCTCCGACTTTTTTTATAACTGTTTCCAAAATCTTTTGAAGTTTTAAGAGCAATTTCGATAGTTTTTTGTAGATTTGTGGAGTTTATTAAACTTTGGTATTAAAATTGATTGATTTTTGTATGAAATTAGCAGTAATTTTTATTTCGTTCGTGATGTTATTCAGCCAAACTACTTTTGGTCAAACAAAGACTGACAGTATTGATGCCGAAATCCGAAATGCGAAAAATGACACAACCAAAGTAAGAATACTTACAGAATTCAGTGTAAAATACCGAAAAGTAAACTTGGACACGGCTTTTGGTTATGCACACCAAGCAAAAATTCTGGCATTAAAAATTAAACCGAGTAAAATTCAAACCGAAGCTCTGTTGAATTTCGGAAAATTTCATCTGTTCAAAGGACAATACGACAGCTCGGCACTTGCTTACGAAATTGCATACGAAAAAGCAGTTGAATTTGGTGATAAAAAACTGATAGGCTTAGCATTACACAGTATTGGAAATGCAAACCTGTATCTGCAAAAAAACGAAGAAGCTTTAGATTTTTACATCAAAGCCCTAAAAATACGAGAATCCATAAACGATACCACCGGAATTGCCGCAAGTACGAACAATATTGGCACGATTTACTGGAATTTGAGTAATTACGACAAAGCATTGGAGTATTACCAAAAATCGCTCGACGCAGAGTTAAAATCCAATAATGAAGCCGGTATTGCGAGCTCGTACAACAATGTCGGTTTAATTTATTGGAAAAAAAACGAATATGACAAAGCACTTGATTTCTTTTGGAAATCAATGGCTCTTAAAGAAAAATTGGGCGATAATGTAGGCGCTGCAACAACAATCAACAATATTGCAATAATCCACAGGTCGAGAGGCGATTATCGCAAAGCTATTTCCGAATTCAGAAAATCGCTGAAAATTTACGAAGAGGTTGAGAGGCAAAGCGATATTGCAAATGGTTTAAACAATTTAGCCTCGTGTTACAATAAACTAAATATGGCAGACAGCGCATTCTATTGCGCCTCGAAAGCTTTACCGATAATCAAAGAAATAGGATCTTTGATGTTAGAAAAGGATTGTTACAGTTATATGGCTGTTGCATTGTTCGATAAAAAACGGTATAAGGAAGCTTACGATTATTTATACAAGTACACCGTGTTGAAAGATTCCATTTTTGATGAACAAAGCTCGAAACAAATAGCTGAAGCAGAAACAAAATTTGAATCAGAAAAAAAGCAAAAAGAGATTGAAATTCAAAACCTTAAATTAAAAGAAAATGACACCGAAATCTCGTTCAGAAAACGAATTAATATTCTGATGTTCGTCATTTTCGGAATCATTGCCCTGTTTCTTGCCTTTGTTTTAAAACTTTTACACGACAGAAAAAAAGCAAACCAAGCCTTATCCATGAAGAATGCCGAAATATTTCAGCAAAAAGAAGAAATAGAAACACAAGCGAATAATTTGCAGGAAGCGAATGACCAAATCTCAATGGCAAATTCACTTTTGACAGAACAAAAAGAAGAGATTTCGAAAAAAAATAAAACAATTACACTTGCAAGCGAACAGATAAAAGCCGGCATTCGCTATGCTTACACCATCCAGCAAGCACTTTTACCGTTTTCGGACAGAATTTCCAAAATTTTTGACCATTTTATTTTGTATCGACCGAAAGATATTGTGTCCGGAGATTTTTATTGGATGAGCAATCAGATTATTGCAGAACAGCAAAAATTATGTGTATTTGCTGTTTCAGATTGCACGGGACACGGCGTTCCGGGCGCGTTCTTGAGTTTGACAGGGATGCACTTGTTGGATAAAATTGTGCACGAAAATCACATCACTTCGCCATCGGAAATCCTCATAAAACTCAACGAATATGTTGGCTTAGTTCTCAATCAATCCGAAACCAAGAATCGAGACGGCATGGATATTAGTGTAATTACCATGGCTGAAGATGTTAAAACCGGCAAACGAACATACATATTTGAAGGCGCGAAACGCAATTTGGTCTATTTTTCCGCCTCAAAAAACGAAGTCCTTACCGTAAAAGGTTCACGAAAATCTATCGGCGGTTTTTCCGGCAGAAATACCTATGAATTTGAAGATAAACACGTTGAAATAGAAGACTCCGATACAATTTACCTTTACACAGACGGTATCACTGACCAATGCGATGTGGACAGAAAGCGTTTCGGAAGTGAACATTTTAAGCAATTTATCTCAGAAATCGTACACTTTGATTTTGAAGTTCAAAAACAAAAATTGAACGCCTTAGTCGATGACATACGAGGCGAAACCGAGCAACGCGATGATATAACGATTATTGCGCTAAAAAAATCGGAACAGTCCTGATTGAACTGTTCCGAGACATTCTTTAAAAAACAAAATTTGTCTGAAATCTATTTTAAAACAACAATTTTGCGTGAAACAATTCCGTCCGGTGTATTTAGTTTCACAATAAAAATTCCGGAATCGGTTAGTTTGATAAATTGACTTGTATTTTTAAACGTTTTGACAACTCTGCCGGTCAAATCCACAATTTCGCCCGATAATTCGTAATTCTCATTTGACAGAATTTGAAAATAACCCGATGTCGGATTCGGAAAAATTGTAAAATCACGCGTGGAAACATATTCTGTGTCTGAGACCGATTTCGGAAATTCCATATAATCAACCCATGCACAATCCGAACCGCTTACAGCCTCCTGATCTTTAATATATTTCCACGTAAATTTGTGCAGACCGGGCGCAATGTCGTAGCTCATTTTAGTCCAGTCCACCGTTCCGCTCCACGAGTTTTGCAGCACGTCATCGACATAAAATTTCAAAAAATCATACGTTGCTTCCGACGACACTTTTAAATAAAAACTCAGCGGACTAAGCTCGGACACATTCATTTGATACTCCATAATCGAATTTTGGTTATGGTCAATCGCGCCGGATTTCAAGGCATAATCGCCGTCAAAAGCCGTGCCGAACACGCGTGTCCATGGTTGGTTGCCTCCAAAAGTGAACGATTGAGATACTTGATTTTCAAAGCTTTCGGCGGTGCTTGGATTGAGTATGAAATCGGCAACGACATCGCCGCCCAAAACTGAAATATCGCGTCTCTCAAATTGAAATCCTGCCAATGAAACGTTTAGTCTGTGTTCGCCTTCGTAAACATCGGGCAACACATAATTTCCTGAAATATCTGTATAAACCGCAGGAATAGAACTGTTTGCGATTTCAATTTTTACGCCGTTCAACGGCTGTGCATTAATGTCGGTAATGTTTCCGGAAATGTTGTATAGAAGTGCTTTTTCTAAGATTACGTTTGTAAGTTGAGTTATTTTCCAATCTGAAACTGTAATTGTATGTGTTTGAGAAATATAACCTTCCGAAGAATAGGTAACATCGTACGCTCCGGGTTCAATCGGGCGGTAATAATCGCCCTTTTCAGGGTCGGTATAAACTTCGGATTTATCTTTGTCATGTGCTGCAATTTCGATTTTAGCATCAAGTGGTTCGCCGTCAACGTTCGTAACTGTGCCGTTAATGCCATAAGTTACTTCTTTCAAAAAATCAATCAGAGCTTGTTTGTTGTAGCTCCAAAAATTATTTAGTTGGTCGGTCGAAAGCAATTTCGAACTTGACAATTCGACTGTAACTTCCCGACAATGTTGGTAATACATCATAAAATCTTGTCGAGTACCTTCGGCAATATACCAATCGGCACCTTCGGTTACACCGTCAGAGGTTACATCGGACATATAGTTTGGGTAAAGTTCACGCGCCGAGCTGACATAATTAGAGCAAATTTTTTCAAACCAATCCGTGTCGGCATGTGGTCTTTCTGTCGAATACCAAATATCCCAAGGATAGTTCATAACCTCTGCGCCGCCGTGAAAATTTGCCGACATCGAAAAATGATGCGCTTCAGCAAAATCCATCATCGCTTGTGTTTCAATTTGATAGGGACCGTTTATACTGAGTTCGTCCGGAAAATTTCGATTCAAATCTACGCCGTTTGAATTATATCTTTGAGAGCCGGAAACCGATGAATTGCCTCCGTTGTAGGTGCCGTCCGGGTTCGCCGCAGGATTGATATAGAGTTCAATATTTTCCAAGATATAGGTCGCATCAGCATCCGTTCCGTAGTTTGAGAGCAGAAAATCGGCAAGCCGCAGCAAAAGAACAAAGCCTGTGGTTTCGTCTCCGTGCATTGTTCCTGTGTAAAAAAACTCCGGCTCAGCTTCGTGCATATTCACATTGTCCGAAATCTTCAAAGCCACGAGCTGCCTGCCTTGCACACTTGTTCCGATGTTTACGACTTTGCACAAATCAGGATAATCTGTTACAAATTTTTGCATCATTTCAATGTAAACTTCGTAGGTCGGGTACCTATCCCACCCTGCCATTTGCGCCACAGTTGTAGCCATATTTAGCACTTTGGGTTGCGTTTCGTGCAAAGGCAAAAATTCAACTTTGTAGTTCAATTTTGCAAATTCGGCAAATTCGGCATCGTTCGCGTACGCCCACACTTTGTTGCCATTCACATTGTCAATCGACACAAGTTTTGTGATGGTTTTCAATTCGTATTTATCCGAAATTTCGAATGTAAAATGCTTTGTTTGAGCTGATAATGTCATTGCAAACAGAACAACTGATGCAAAAGTAAGTAAGAAAAATTTCATATCTGAGAAAATTATTTTTGGGATTACAGCACGTTCACTACGGATTCTAAACCGATTCCGCGCGAGGCTTTCAACAAAATTAAGTGGTCAGTCATCGTGTGTTTCTTCAAATAGTCAGTTAAATCCGCTGTTGTTTTAAAACTTAATACATTGTGATTTTTAGAAATTTTGTGAAAAATTTCGCCAACCGTAAACAAAGCGTTGAGATTCAGATGTAAGGCTTTTTTAAATATTTTTTCATGTTCAATTTCGGAAATTTCGCCGAGTTCAAGCATATCGCCTAAAATTGCAGCTTTTTTGGAGAACAAAATTCCGCCCAAAGTTTCCAAAGCTGCCGACATACTTGTCGGATTGGCATTGTAAGCATCCAAAATTATCGTATTATGCTCTGTTTTATGAAGTTGCGAGCGATTATTGCTCGGTGTATAGGTCTCAATTGCAACCTTAATATCTTCGGCAGAAACTCCGAAATAGTTCGCAACCGTAGCAGCAGCTAAGCAATTGTAAGCGTTGTATTTGCCTATGAGCTTGGTTTTTATGTCGATATGTTTGCCGCCAATCGGAAAGAGAATCCGCAATTCTGTGTACGGATTTTCGGCTAAAATCGTTCCGGTCAAACCGATACCGCTTTGCTGCGAGTAGCTGTGCCGTTCGACGCTGTCTCCGGTGTTTTGAACTAAAACTCGGTCATCGGCATTTTGAAAAAGAATTCCGCCGTAATGATGTATAAAACGGTAAAGCTCGGTTTTTGTTTTTAAGATAATTTCCTGTGAACCAAAGCCTTCGATGTGAGCAGTTCCGATATTTGTTATCAACCCAAAACCCGGCTCCGCAATGCGACAAAGCGCATCAATTTCAAATTGATGATTTGCGCCCATTTCCACAACGCCAATTTGTGTTTCTTTTGTGAAACTAAGAATCGTAAGCGGCACGCCGATGTGATTGTTCAGATTTCCTTGTGTAAATCCGACTTTATATTTTTTCGATAAACATGCCGCCGTGAGTTCTTTTGTGGTCGTTTTTCCGTTGGTTCCGGTGATTGCTAAAATTGGAATATTCAGTTGTTTTACATGAAAATTTGCCAAATCCTGAAGTGTTTTTAGGGTGTCTTCCACTACAATAATTTTTTCGGAAACACCTATGTGTTCGGTTCTGTCCGTTATTGCAAACTCTGCTCCTGCTCCGATTGCTTGTTGCACAAAATCATTTCCGTCAAAACGTTCGCCTTTTAAAGCCCAATAGATGCTCCCGCTCATTAGTTTACGAGTGTCAGTTATTATACCTGGGTGCGCGCAAAATAAATTGTAAAGTTCTTGTATTGACATTGGATTCTATTTAAGCCACAAAAACCTCGCGGTTGAGCGAGGTTTTGTTTTGTTTGTAGTTTGAAATTATTCTACAATTCCTGTCGGACTTCCCAAGCGAACCATTGAGCATCGGAATCCGATGTCATCTCTGGATTCTGTTTGGTCAAGGAATCGGCGTGTTCCGGGCGATAACCAGTAAGCTCTGTCTCTCCAACCGCCGCCTTTGTAAACGCGAGTGTGGTCGGTAATGAGTGAACTCATAGAATATCCGCCGCTTTTGTCGGATGTTAAACTGCGATACATACGTGTTGAGGACGTTTCTCCGACTGCATTCCAGTCATCGGATACACTTGATTCAACATCACCGTCGCCGTAATTAATATTGTATGCTTTTTGATAATTTTGACGGTTCATGCTTTCATCGTCAGTCATATCGCGGTATTTCATGCGTCCTAAGCTGTCTTTTTCAACATAGTGTCCGTCTGTATTTGTTTCCATAACTTGGAAAACATTTCCGCGGAAGGGTTGAAAATCTTCGTAATCTGTTGAAGATGTAGGTCTGTAAATGTCTCTAACCCATTCGTTTACGTTACCTGCCATGTTGTAAAGTCCAAAGTCATTTGGCCAATACGCATCCACTTCTGCCGTGATAGATGCACGGTCGTTCAAAGCACCTGCAACGCCCATCATGTCGCCGCGGCTGCGTTGGAAGTTTGCACGGAATTGTCCGAGTTCTTCTTTGCTGTCGTTACGCAAATAATGTCCGTTCCACGGATAAAGACGGTGTGCCCAGATACGTTCCGGGGAAGTTTCAGAGTTGCCGATAAGTGCGAGTGCGGCATATTCCCACTCGGCTTCGGTCGGCAGTTGGTATTGCGGGAGCAAAATACCGTCTTCCATGCGTACGGGACGTTCGCCGTCGCCCGAAAGGTTCGGCAAGTTTTGTTTTACCATACCTTCGTATTGTCCGGCGTAATACGCTTCAGTGTTAAAGTTGTTTGAGCCGCTTTGGTCAGCCGGGTTGTGTTCTAAAACGCCTTCGGCAACAAGAATGTCTTCGTTTACGCGGTCGGTTCTCCAAACGCAATAATCAGAAGCTTGCAACCAATCCACACCCACAACCGGATAGTTGTTGTATGCCGGATGGCGGAAATAATAGTTTACATAAGGTTCATTGTAAGCCAACGGACGACGCCAAACAAGCGTGTCGGGCAAACGGTCTCTGTAAACTTGCGGCACGTCTGTGAACACGCGTTTTATCCAATGCAGATATTCGCGGTAGTCCACGTTACGAACCTCAGTTTCGTCCATGTAAAACGAGGACACCGTAACTCTGCGCGGTTGGTTATCCCAATTGTACATTACCTCTTGTTCGGTGCGTCCCATTTGGAAGGCACCGCCTTCAATGAGTACCAGCCCCGGACCGGTTTTTTGTTCTACGTTTGCGGCAACTTCAAATCCTCCGTTGTCAGGCGTATTATACACCCAATTTGTGGTTGTGGATTTGGTTCCGTCCCATACTCGTGCGGTTTTCTTGCCGCACGATGTTAACCCGAAAACCAGTGCTGACGCGGCAGCTATCGGCAAAATGAATTTAACTCTCATAACTAAGCCTATTTTTACTTTACAAAAATCAGTTTACAAATATAACTAAAAATCATTACAATAAATTGTGTATTCACTTTTTCTTTTTGCGTTGCAATGTGTCATATAGCTGACACCAATGCTGTGGCGATGTTGTAAAATGCTCAGCTTTTGAACGATGCCGGTTTCGTAAGTATATGAAAATCTGAGTTTTCCATATTTTACGCCCACTGTCGCGATTGGGCTGAGACTGTTAAATTTCTGTTGAAAGTTTATCTGAAAATTTGTGAAAAAATTTGAATTTATGTAACGAAAACCAAGCCAAAAATTTTCATACCTATTGTATTTTTCAAAAATAACGAACGGCATTATCTTTTCGGATACTCTTTTTAACGTAAAAATTTTGCCCAAATGTATAACTATTTCAGGAAATAGTATTTTTTTTTCGAAAAAATTTTGAAATCCTGATGCGGAAATTCCAAATTGTTTAGTTTTGCTGTAATAAAGTGCTGAAAATTTAACATCAAAAAAACGTTCGGGTGTTGTATTTAAGCTCAAATCGTTACCATTGGGTTGCGTTTTGTTTGCCGGGAGCATACTGCCGGTGATTATTTTTTCCGAATTTAGAATTCTGTTTTCAAATTCCGGTGTTACTGCAAGTTGTGTTTTGCGCATTCCGGACTGCCTCAGGCGGTAGGCGTATGTGAATTGCATGTTTTGAGTGTTCAGAATTCCGTCACCTTCCTGTAGGTTGGACATGTAAAAAGCCGCCGAACTGTTAATTTTTATTAAACTTTGCTCTGCTGATACACTATATAGCATATCGTAAAACGTTTGTGTATAATTAGTGCTTAACTTTGTGCAGTCGTGAATGGCTGCAAACGCCGGGTTTAGCGTAAGTACTTGATTAAACGGGTCGGCGTGTGTGTGCATCTGACCGTAAACAGTTAAAGGAAAAATTCCGAATAGAAAAAAATAGTATTTCAATGTCGAACAATGTTTGTTTCGCGATTTTTTTGCAAATTAACGATAATAAATTTAAACATGAAAGTCATCTCATTTATTGTTAGCCTAATTTTTATTTCGCTCTCCGCGTTTGCCCAAAATGCGTTCCGTTTTGAACGTATAATTTCGTGGAATGCGCCGCAAACGAACTATGCCACAGGCAGAACGGTTCCGAATTTTGCAGAAGCAACCTACCCCAACATGGAGAATCCGATGCCGTATTTTTCCGAATTAATTCCGTTAGATGCCGGCAAATCGTTTCAAGTTTCACAAATTACGTTGAAAGCAATTTCTACGGAAATGCAAAACTCTTTGGAAATGGTTGATATTCAATCGGTTGATTCTGAATTTAATGTCAAAGCTCATGTTTTGCAAAGTCGCGGACAATCTTTTTTAAAAATAGAGATAAGCACAATACGCAGTAATACAAATGGTTACGAGCGTTTAAAAGCGTTTGAATTGAATTACAGCCTTACAGAAATTTCCACGACCGAAAAAGGTGGCTCCGACAAAACCGAAAACTCTGTTTTAAGTTCCGGAACTTGGCTGAAAATTGCGATTCCGGCAAGCGGAGTTTACAAAATAACGTATGACGAACTGATTTCGATGGGCATTTCTACGCCGGCAAATGTACGCATTTTTGGAAACGCAACCGGCTTATTGTCTTTTGATTACGACGGAAGTTATCGTCCCGATGATTTAACCGAAAACAAGCTTATGCACGCAGATAATTCGATTTATTTTTACGCTTTGGACGCTGAAACTTGGAAATATTCCGACACAAATAAACGATTTAATTGCAACGAGCATTTTTATTCCGATAACGCGTACTACTTTTTAACATCGGATTATAACAGTGGGTTCGATAATTCGATTTCTGAATTACAATCTTCTGAAAATCAAGCTGTAAATGCAATCTCAAGCTACACAGGCTTTGCGATTCATAATGTAAACGAACTGAATCTGGCAAAATCGGGACGCATTTTATACGGCGAAACCTTTGAATTTGAACCGACTCAGCAATTTAGTTTCACGTTTCCGAGCTTAGTCGATAATTCTGTTGCTAATGTTGAAATTGCTTCGGCAGCATTCAGCGGTTCAGTTTCTTCGATGCAATGCAGCGCGAGCGGAACAGAAAAAACCTTCTACATGCAAGCCGCTTCCGACCACGATTTTGGCAGACGAGGTTCTGCTCAATTTGACTTTTCCGCACCCGAAAACTCCGACAATATTGTTGTAAATCTCAGTTTTTCCGGCGCGTCCGGCGCAAAGTCATGGTTAGACTACATCAGTGTAAATGCCGAACAAGCATTGACTTACGCAAATTCTCAGTTAAGTTTTCGGTCCAAAATAGGTTTTAAAACAAACGATATTCACGAATTTCAAATCTCAAATGCTGATAACGAACTGATTTTGTGGAATTTAGATAAAACAGAGCACCCTCGCAAATGTATCGGCACGTTGTCTTCGGGCAAATTTCTTTTTAAAGCTGAAAATTCGCAAATAACTGAATATGTAGCATTTAAAACGAAGGATGCTAAACGAATTGTCACCTCTAAAGCCAAACCTGTTCCTAATCAAAACCTGCACGCAACTGCCTCGAATACAGATATGATTATCATTTCGCACCCGAACTTTTTATCTTACGCGCAGGAAATCAAAGAACTGCACGAAGAGGAAGGCTTGGTCGTTACAGTTGTTTCCACAGACCAAGTTTACAACGAATTTTCGTCGGGCATGGCGGACGTGTCTGCGTATCGCGATTTCGCGCGTTTTGTGTATGAAAAAGGCGACGGCTATTTGCGATACATGTTGTTTTTTGGCGACGGATCTTACGACAATAAAAATGTTATTAACAAAACAGTTGCGCCCGATAATTTTATTTTAACTTATGAATCCTTAGATTCTGAAACCGCAAACAGTTACGTTACCGACGATTTCTTTGGATTTTTGGACGAAACCGAAGGCGCATCCGGCAGCGGCATATACGGACTTATAGATATTGGCATTGGTAGAATTCCCGCTTCAACGGACGAAGAAGCGCGCATTGCAGTGGACAAAATTAAAATGCATACGAATCCCGAAACGTATTCCGCTTGGCGTAACCAGCTCTGTTTCATTGCCGATGACCAAGACAAAAACCAGTTTGCCCACATGGAAGATGCTGATGTTTTGACTGAATATATCACGGAACACTATCCGCAATTTAATATCGAAAAAATTTATCTTGATGCGTTTCAACAATATTCCGTTTCGGGCGGAGAACGTTACCCCGATGTAAATTCGGCAATAAAAAATAGAGTTCAAACCGGCTCATTGATAATGAATTACACCGGGCACGGCGGTCCGCGAGGTGTTGCAGACGAACGAATCATTTCAACCAACGAAATAGATAATTGGTACAATCCGAATATGCTTTCTCTTTGGGTTACAGCTACTTGCGAATTTACGCCGTTTGATAAATTTGAAACCGTTCCGGCAGGCGAACGTTTGTTTTTCAATCCGTCCGGCGGGGCTTATGCTATGTTTACAACCGTTCGGTTGGCTTACATCGGCTCAAATGCTGCACTCACAAAACAGTTCTACTCACGTGTATTTCAGCGTGATACGAACGGCGAACCACTGCGACTCGGCGACATCAGTCGGCTTACAAAAAATGCCCAGCTCGGCTACAATACGTTCGTTTTTGTACTCTTGGGCGACCCTGCGCTCAAAGTCGGTTTTGCCGAACAAAAGGTTGAAACGTCCAAAATAAACGGCGTTGATGCAAATTTATTTACAGATACAATAAAAGCGTTTGAAAAAGCAACTATTTCCGGACAAATTACAGACAAAAACGGACTAATACTGACGGATTTTAACGGCGTAGTATATCCGACCGTATTTGACAAATTTAGAAATGTAACGACACTGAATAACGACGGTTTCGGAACGTTTGATTTCCGAACACGCGATAACGTTGTATATAAAGGTATGGCTGCAGTTACGAACGGCAAATTTGAATTTTCGTTCATCGTACCGCGTGATATCCAGCTTAATACAGGTTTAGCAAAAGTAAATTATTATGCCGAAAACGGCATCATAACAGCCGCCGGTTCTTACGAAAACCTTATGCTCGGCGGCATTTCTGAGCAAAGTGCTGATGATAATGAAGGTCCTGAAATTCAATTATTTATGAACGATACAACGTTCACCGACGGCGGAATTACGGACGCAAATCCTAAAATTTTTGCAAAACTTTGGGACCAAAACGGCATAAACACCGCATCAGGCGGCGTGGGACACGATATTACGGCTGTAATTGACGATGAAACTCAGAATACTTACATTTTAAATTCCGGCTACCTTGCAAATCTCGACTCGTATCAGGGCGGAACGGTTGAGTATTTTTTGTCCGATTTACCGCTTGGTGCGCACGTTTTAAAACTCAAAGCATGGGACGTGTTCAATAATTATTCGACCTCCGATTTGAATTTCGTGGTTGCAGACGGCGATAATTTAATCATCGAAGATTTAATTGCGTTTCCGAATCCGTTTTCCGACCAAACATCAATCTATTTTGAACACAACCAAGGCACTGATTTGTTGAATATTACACTCGATTTTTTCAACCTCACGGGCGCGCTCGTATCGAGTATGAATGTTGAGTATCAGTCGGAAGGCTACCGTGCAGGTCCGTTCGTGTGGAACGGGACATCGCAAGGCGGAACAAGCCTACAACCGGGCTTGTACCTTTACCGCGTAACCGTGAAAAACGAAGCCGGCGAAATGCGTCAATTGGGCGAGAAGTTGGTTTTGGTGCGTTGA
>DYSM01000331.1 GCA_020718265.1 Draconibacterium orientale
CTCAATCTCCCTCAATCTCCCTCAATCTAAATCTATTTTCCATTCGTTCAAAAATATGTTTAACATACAAGTTTCTATTTTTTCTCAATTCAAAAAAACAGTTTCCCATAAGTTTGTTATACCTTTGCCTCGTTTTTATACATAATGTTTGAAAGAAAACTCCTTCTTTTTGAAAAAAAAGCCCCAAACCCCTAAAGTGGCTTATTGTAACGATTAGTAAATCAACGTGTTTTAAAAAGTCCCCTTTAGGGGATTTAGGGGCAAAAGCTAGAAATGTATAGTTTTCTTTCAAGCACTACATAAAAGCATCTCATTTTTATTAAAAAATTGGGGCAGTCAATCTGCTTTCAATAGTTTAACAACCAAAGAATTAGAAATAGAACTCAGGTTTTAAATTCAACAAATAAAAAAATTAAAACTTCTAATTTATAAAACACAATGCAAGAATTTGTTTCAAGACACATTGGTCCCAGAGCTAATGAAACGGCTCTAATGCTCGAAAAGATTGGGGCAACGTCAATAGACGATTTGATTTATCAAACCTTGCCCGATGGCATTCGACTCGAAAAGGCTCTAAAGCTTGATGAGCCTATGAGCGAGCAAGAATATTTAACTCACATAAAAAAGCTAGCTGCCAAAAATATGATTTTCAAAACCTATATTGGTCAAGGCTACTACAATACGCATACTCCTTCGGTTATTTTGCGCAATATTTTAGAAAATCCATCGTGGTACACTTCCTATACTCCGTATCAGGCTGAGATTTCGCAAGGTCGTTTGGAAGCTTTGCTCAATTTCCAAACCGTAGTAATAGAACTTACCGGAATGGAAATAGCCAATGCCTCGCTACTCGACGAAGCTACGGCAGCTGCTGAAGCAATGCTTATGCTTTACGGCTTGCGTAAGCGCGAAGCGGTAAAAGTAGGCGCAAATAGTTTTTTTGTAGATAAAAATGTTTTTCCGCAAACTATTGATGTACTTAAAACTCGCGCAGAAGTTTTAGGTATAGAAATAGTGGTAGGAAAATATGATGAATATGAATATTCCGAACTTATTTTTGGTGCTTTGGTACAATATCCGGCTGCAAATGGCGAAGTAAGAAATTATGCCGAGTTTGCTGCAAAACTTAAAGAAAATGAAATTTCGTTGGTGGTAGCTGCCGATATTTTAAGTTTGGCTATCTTAACGCCTCCTGGCGAATGGGGAGCAGACGTAGTGGTAGGTAATACTCAACGCTTTGGCGTGCCAATGGGCTTTGGCGGACCACATGCTGCATTCTTTGCAACCAAAGAAAATTACAAACGCAATATGCCCGGCAGAATCATTGGCGTATCGAAAGATGCCAACGGAAATCAAGCATTGCGCATGGCACTTCAAACCCGCGAGCAACACATTAAGCGCGAAAAAGCCACTTCAAACATTTGTACCGCACAAGCTCTTTTGGCTACTATGGCTGGAATGTATGCCGTTTATCATGGTGCCGAAGGAGTTAAAGCTATTGCTAAAAACATTCACAAGCATACCATTCAACTTTCATTGAATTTAAAAAACATGGGTTTTGGTATCGCCAACAACGAGTTCTTTGATACTTTAATTGTTAAACTTGGTGAAGTTTCGCAAAAGAAACTAAAAAAAGTAGCCTTAAAGCACGAAGTAAACTTTTTCTATTTACCCAAAAATAGAGTGAGCATTAGCATCGACGAAACTACAACCGAAAGCGATATTGATTTAATCACCTCCATTTTTGCAAAAACCATTGGAGGAAAAACTTCAATCAATGAAAAAGCAACCAAAGAGTATTGTTTTGATGCTAAGTTGGTGCGTACTTCTAAATTCTTACAAGGCGACTTGTTCAAACGTTATCACTCAGAAACTGAAATGATGCGTTACATCAAACGCTTAGAACGTAGAGACATTTCCCTTACACAATCCATGATTTCGTTGGGCTCGTGCACCATGAAGTTGAATGCTGCTACCGAAATGTTGCCTATTACTTGGGCTGAATTTACAAACATTCACCCATTTGTGCCTGTAAAACAAGCAAAAGCATATCACCACATAATCTATGAGTTGGTAAAAGATTTGTCGGAAATAACCGGATTTGACGACGTTTCGTTGCAACCCAACTCAGGTGCAGCAGGTGAATATGCCGGACTTTTGGTTATAAACGAATATCACAAAACCAACGGACAAGCGCACAGAAACGTAGCACTTATTCCTTCATCAGCTCACGGCACAAACCCTGCAAGTGCAGTAATGACGGGCATGAAAATAATAATTGTAGAGTGCGATGTAGCCGGAAATATTTCGGTAGAAGACCTTCGCAAGAAAGCCATCGAACACAAAGACAATCTTTCGGCGTTTATGGTAACTTATCCATCTACTCACGGCGTTTTTGAATCGGCTATCATCGAAATGTGCAAAATCATTCACGAAAACGGCGGACAAGTTTACATGGACGGCGCCAACATGAACGCACAAGTAGGCTTAACCAATCCTGCACGCATTGGCGCAGATGTTTGCCATTTGAACTTACACAAAACCTTTGCTATTCCTCACGGAGGAGGCGGTCCGGGTGTTGGTCCTATTGCTGTGGCAAAACATTTGGCTCAATTCTTACCTTCGCACTCAGTAGTGAAAACAGGTGGCAAAAAAGGCATCAAAGCTGTTTCGGCAGCACCTTTCGGAAGTGCAAACGTACTGTTGATTACTTATGGTTACATCAAAATGTTGGGCGAAAAAGGTTTGAGAAACTCTACCGAATATGCCATTTTGAATGCAAACTATATGGCGAGTTCGCTCAAAAACTATTACGATATTTTATATACCGGCGAAGTAGGTCGTGTAGCACACGAAATGATTTTGGATTGCAGAAAGTTCAAAAAAGAAGCCGACATTAGCGAAGCTGACATAGCTAAACGCTTGATGGACTATGGTTTCCATGCTCCAACATTGTCATTTCCTGTTCATGGAACATTAATGATAGAGCCAACTGAAAGCGAAAGCAAACAAGAGCTTGACCGTTTTATTGATGCCATGATAAGCATTTACAATGAAATTCAAGACATTAAAAACCAAAAAGCCGACGCTAAAGACAATGCCTTGAAAAATGCTCCGCACACTGCCGAAGTAATTGCTGCCGACGAGTGGACGCACGCTTACAGCCGCAAAAGTGCAGCTTTCCCACTCAAATGGACTGCCGACAATAAGTTCTGGCCCTCAGTTGGACGAATTGACGATGCGTTTGGCGATAGAAATCTGACTTGCTCTTGTGCTCCTATCGATTCGTATCGCAAAAGCTTGTATAGCAACGATTAATGTTTAA
>DYSM01000332.1:0-1887 GCA_020718265.1 Draconibacterium orientale
TTTTCCAAATCCGTAATAATTTGCCCCGCTTCCGAGTACAAATTTTCCGGACTTCCTTCTTCTCCCACCGGTCCGTATTGTGCGTATTCGGCTGTATCCATGAGGTTTGTCAATTTTGAAATCGTATCGGAATCAATGTTTTTTTCAGCCAAAATTTCTCGAATTTTATCTTTTGTCATTTGTTCGGCACCCAAACCGAGTTTGTCGCCCAAATAGCCCCAAACAGCCGACAGTAGTTCTTTGTAGAATGCTGTTTTGTCTTTTGTTTGCAGATATTGATTCGCTTTTTGAAGTCGCTTTTTAGACACTTTTCCGGCTTGTTTGTTACGCATTTTGGCAACATTGGCATTTTCGCTGATGCTTTTTCGTTTCAAAATTACAATGATTGCAAATATCAATAAACTAAATAGATACAGTGCGTAATACAAGTTCGATGCGGCGAAAATTTCACCTGTTTTTTGTAAATTACCAACAGTTTTTTTAATGTATCGTATGTCGTTTTTAAGAGTAACAACTTCGTTTTGTGCACCATCGTTAGTAACAATTTCCGAATTTCCGCTGCCTTTTTCAACTTCGATATTAAATTCTTCGCTCGACAGAGTTTTGTACGTCCCGGATTCCGTATCGAAATAACTGAACGTTACGGGTGGAATTTTGAATTTTCCGGCTTCGCGTGCCAACAAAAAATAATCGAATGTTTTACTTCCGGAAGAGCCGCCGGTTGTCTGGTTGATATTTTCTTTTATTTTAGGCTTATACGGCTCAAATGCGGGCGGAAATTTCAGGTTTAAATCATTGATTAGATTTAAGTTACCGTTTCCGGATAATTTAATTGTCAGCGAAATTCCTTCATCGGTTTTCAATTTGTTTTTATCAACAGTCGCACTCAATTTCATATCTCGACCCACGACACCCGAGAAATTGTCGGGTTGGTTGCCCGGCAAAGGCAGTACGGTGATGGTTTTCGACGAACTTTTCAGCGATTTACTCACATTTCTGTATTGATCGACCAATTGCCCGAAAAAGTTGCGAACTCTTCCGGCTTTTTCCTGCACAACCAATTGAACTTGATACGGATCGATGGTCAATTTTCCGGTTTTTTGAGGAAATAAAATGCTTTGTTTCAGTAAGCCGACTTCATAGATTTTCCCGTTCACATTTTCCCGCTGCAAGTTGATTTGTGTGGGCGATTGAATGTCTTGTGTCCAAAATCCGGTGTATGACGGAAATTTCATATCTTCAAACTGAACCAAACCAACTTTTGTGTAGATTTTGATGGTCGCAATTACGTGTTCGCCCTGGTAAACGGTGGTTTTACTCAAACTCACATCAACAAACAAATCGTCGGACGACAATTTTGAAGAATTTCCATTCGCATCGGTGTTGTTATTTTCATCGGAACTTGGAGCATTTCCTTTAACAACTTCGATACCTACTGCATTTGAAGTGTACGTTTTGCCCGAAACCGTTACCTGAGCCGCAGGCAATGTGTATTTACCTTCTTTTCGTGCACGTAAAATATACGAATATCCCGTTGTAACACTTTGTGTCATATTTCCGTTCACAATCGAAATGCTGCTTCCGGTGGACATATTCGGTCCCGAAAGTACATCGAATCCGCTGAACGAAGGTGCTCGAAAACCGCTTGCATCGGCGTTTACCGTATATTCAACACGAAAATTTTCGCCCACTTCTACGGCTTTTTCCGCCGATGCCGTAAATTTGACTTGTGCGAATATGGTTAATCCGCTCAAAATCAAAAAAATGAATATTGCGATAATTTTAAAATTCTTCATGAAATGGAAATGTGAAAATGTGAAAATTTGAGAATGTGGAAATTTATTTTGTTCTTAATTCTTAATTCTTAATTCTTAATTCTTTTGTCTT
>DYSM01000332.1:1987-3305 GCA_020718265.1 Draconibacterium orientale
ATGTTTCGCGAGAAATACATTGCTGCTGCTAAAACAGCGAACAATCCGACACTGCCGACTAAAAGCGAGAAATCCTGTAATTGAATTATAACAAAAATAAAAGCGTACAAAACTACTAAAATCAAAGCTGTAACCAAAGTTAAAAGATTGTGCTTGAACATACTCTTCACATAAAGCGATATTTGAAGAATAATTGCCAATGAAGCAATCAGATAAGCATAAGTGAAACTCAGATGTTCCGAAATCGAAATCAATAAAATATAAAATACAACCAAAGCCAAGCCCACCAACAGATATTGAATTGGGTGAATGTGTATGTGATTGATTGTCTGGACAAAGAAGAATGTCATGAAAGTGAGCATGATAAAGAGAATTGCGTACTTCGATGCTCTTGTGTTTTTTTGATATTCATCGACACCGATTAGTAAACGCACGCCAAATGTTGAAGGTGCAATACCTTCGGGAACGCCTGTAAATGCTTGTTGAAAGTTGCGGTTGAGATTTGATATTTGCCAATTTGCCGTAAATCCGTTTTTGTCAATATTTCGGGTTTTGGGTAAAAATGCACCGTCGAAACTCGGATTTTGTCCCGGTGAAGTCATATCAACATAAGTTTCTTTGCCAAGCGGAACAAAGAACAATCCGGAACTTCCGTTGAATTTCAAAGTATAACTGAAATACAATTTTGTAGTGTCGGAAGAAGTTTCAACATCAACCGGAGTGCTGATTCCGGAAGGAATTAAAGCAACGGCTTCCGTTCCGGGATTAAATTCGTAGCTTTTGTCGGCAAATGATAAATCAACTTTTTCTACGTTTCGCAAATCTGTTAATCCAACAGTGATAAAAGTTTCTTTCAGCAATGCGTTGGCATCTGAATACAGAGCCTTAACATCAGGTTTTTTGAAATAGCCTTTTATTGTAATATCGGCGTTATAAAGCATGGCTTCGTAAATGCCTCGTCGTCGGAGCGAAGGAATTATTTTCGATGATATTTCTAATTTTTCGGGCAGAAAATGAGCCAATTCGCGGGTTTCAACAGCTGTGTAGGTTTTTGTTTCTTCGTTGTAAACACGCGTGTAATATTTGTACGGAACCGTCATCACCGGACCCGAAACGGTTTGTTCCGTGCCCCATTTCGAACTGATTTCGTTCACAGCTTCATCGCGACGAACTTGGCGTTCCGTAATTAAATCGTTGATAAAACTGATGGGAATCAACATAATTAACACCAAAAACCCGATTGTAACCAATCGCAAAGTCAGTGAGTTTTTTACCCAATTTGAAAAATTTCCGAATGGCAAAGTTTCTTGGCTCATAA
>DYSM01000333.1 GCA_020718265.1 Draconibacterium orientale
TTCATTAAAAAAACAGCCTCAAATTTAAACGTTTTGACAAGAAAAACAATATGTCCGTAAAAAAATACAAGGTGTCGATACTTTTTCGTTTAAAATGTGCGTAACTTTGCAGAAAATTAGAACACTATGTCGATACAGAAAAAAATAATTCCCGCAATTTTGTTGATTTTGTTTCCGCTTTTGGCTGCGGCGCAAAACTACCAAACCGTTACGGTTGAAGAGTATTTGGATAACAGAGATGCGTTGAAAGGCAGAATTCTTATGGCAACGGTTGAAGACGGCGATACGAATTTGTTTATCAAAATAAAGCCGATTATGATTTTTCCGCCGCGCAAGTTTGCCGGCAAAAAGCAGCAGCAAAAATACGATAAACTCGTGCGCCGCGTGAAGAAAATGTATCCGTATGCACAAGAAGTCAAGCAGGTTTACAACGAAACCGAGCTGGTTTTAATGACCATGGACAACCGCAAAGAGCAAAAACGCTATTTGGACAAAAAAGAAAAAGAGCTACAAGCTAACTTTGAAGACGATATACGAAACATGACATTTTCGGAAGGTAAAGTGCTCATAAAACTCATCGACCGCGAAACCGGGCAAACGTCTTACGAACTCATAAAACACTTCAAAGGCAATATAAGCGCTGTGTTGTGGCAATCGGTTGCGCGCGTGTTCAGCACGGATTTGAAGTACGATTTCGATGCCAAAGGCGAAGATGCTTGGATTGAAGAAATTGTGTCGAAAATTGAAAACGGCTTACTGTGAGCACCCAAGAAACTGCAATTTAAAGAATTTGTGTAAAAAACGACACACTTTTTTTTGCATTTCGATAAAAACATCTAATTTAGCCCGAAAATACCAAAGTACCCCATTCATGGAAATAAAAGACCATATTTTACAAGGCGAAAACATTCGCAAACCCGTGTGGACGACCAAAAAAAGCGGCAAATTTGAGAAAGGAAACCTCGATACCGTAATCGTACATTATACCGCAGGACCGTACCAACCTTCGCTGAACACGCTTGTGAATCCAAACGTAAAAGCATCGGCACACGTTATTGTGGACAGAGACGGCTCTATCACACAGCTTGTTCCGTTTGACGAAATTTCGTGGCACGCCGGACAAAGTGCGTACGGCGGACGCGTGGGTTTCAACAAATATTCCATCGGTATTGAAATTGTAAATTCCGGACCGCTCACAAAAAGCGGAAACGTCTATCGCTCGTGGTTTGGCGCGGCTTACAACCCGTCGGATGTCATTGAGGCAATACATCGTAACCAAACGCGCCCGAAATTCTGGCACATTTATACCGAAGATCAAATTCAAGCCGTGTCCGACTTATGTCGCGCACTGATTGATGCTTACGGAATCAAAAATATTCTGGGACACGAAGAAATTGCACCGCGTCGCAAAACCGACCCGGGACCTGCATTTCCGCTCGATCGTCTGCGTAATAACCTGTTGTTGGCAGACCGTTCGGACGATGCCGTTGAACAAACACCCGAAATCGGACGTATTGTTTCAAACAAATTGAACATACGCGAAACCCCGGCGGAAACTGCCGAAAAAGTCGCAAAACCGCTCTCACAAGGCACCAAAGTGCGCATCTTAGACGAGGCAAACGGCTGGTACAAAGTAGCTGTGGAAGTTGAAGGTTGGGTGTTCGGTAAATATGTTGAAACCGAATAAAGCATAACGCATGAACAGACGCTGGCTCATCACAATAGGCATTATCGTTCTGGCACTCATCGTCATAGGTGTGTTGCATGAGAATGGAATGCTTAATTTTGAATGGTCGGGTTTAACAATGATATTCGCCGCACTCGCAGGACCATATACTTTGGTGAAAAGTTGGTTGCTGAAAGATAAACGCACTCAGGAATTGCTTGAAAAACAACAAGTTCGAAAAACCACCGAAATAGAACACCGCAAGCAAACCGATGTCGAAATCAATGCACGAGAAAAGCGAATTCAGGACTTAAACAAGGAAATTCAAAAATCCGAAAAGAAAATAAAAGAAATTGAGGAGAAGAAACAAAACGTTGAAAAAGAAGTCAACGGAATGTCAATTAAAGAATTACAAGATGAAGGAATTGATTTATTCGGTGCTTAGACGTTTGAGTTTCATCCTTGTGGTCGTAACCTTGTTCGCCGGCACAGCCGCAGCTCAGATTAAATATCCGCAACCTGTTACAACCGGTGATACTTTAATCTTTAAAAGCGGTAAAAAATCGCACAAAATTATTGCCGATGCAGACACGTTTTGGATTCTGAAAAACAGTCAGTATAAAAATGCCATTATCGCAGCAAAAAAAAATAAGCTGTGCGAAGAGCAAGTGATTGAATATAAGAACCAAACCAACCTGCTCAACGAACGCAGTGCCGAACAGGACAAACTCATAGAAACCCTCAAAAAAGACCGCGACTTCTACCAAGCACAACTCTCTGATTGTGAGAGTGATGTTTCAGAATTCGCCAAAAAATGTAAAACCCAAAAATTAATATCACGAATCGCCATTGTAGTAATCCCGGTCGCTTTCGTATTAGGATTTATTTTGGCAAAATAGCCCCAAATCAAAAAAAAATCAGAGACGTATGAACAATTACATGGATACCGTTAAATTTCTGACCGAAAACTCAAACACCTATTGGTTTAGCGTTTACTTGCCGATAGCCTTATGGATGGTATTAGTTTTGGTCTTTTTTATCTTCCTGCTGAAAAAATACACCTTCGGCACGTGGACACCCGAAAATCCGAACCCGTTTGAGGGCGAAACCTTCATGATGCCGCGCGGCGTATTCCGAGGCATACTCACACTCACGTTGCTGTTTGTGGTCGTTATTATGGAACTTGTAAACATCCGTATAATAGGTATGGAAGAAGAGTTTCACGAATTTATGATTGCATTCCAAATGATGATTGCTTTCTATTTCGGTTCAAAAGTGATGCACCACATTACGAGCGTAGAAAAATCGAAAACCAAATACATCACCGATGCCAACACGCAAATTTATCAAAGCGAAGAAATGAGCGGTGCGCCAACCGGCGGCACCAACACCCGCGATGTTGTGCTAAACGGCGGAAGCAACGAATTTTACGATAACGAAGCCGAAGGCTAAACGTTCTCATATATCGCAGATTAATACAAAGCCAAAGCCAAAACTTTGGTTTTTTTTATGATTTATACTGTAAATGTGTTAATTTGAGAATATGCTTATACCAAAAGTAGAAATAGAATAGTGAGTCCGGTCTAAAAAGCCTGTTTTATTTTAGCTAAACAATCTATATGC
>DYSM01000334.1 GCA_020718265.1 Draconibacterium orientale
TTGCGGAGAGGGCGGGATTCGAACCCGCGATACCCTTGTGAGATATACATACTTTCCAGGCATGCTCCTTCGGCCACTCGGACACCTCTCCTTTATTATTCCGGTGTGCAAAATTACGAATAATATTTACCGAAAAAAACAATTCGGACTCAATTTCATAAAAAAAATAATTTTTGATGTGTTTCGTCTTTCTTCAAGCCTGTTTTTATCATTCCAAATGCTCTTAAAATTCTGAAATCACAGTCATTTCACCGGCTATGGGATTTTGGATATACAGTTCCAATTCGTTTCGATTTAGATTCATTCCCAAAAGAAACATTAATTTCGTAATTGCAGCCTCTGTTGTTAAATCATAGCCGTTCAAAACCCCCGATTTCATTAATTCCACGCTGGTTTCGTAACGTCCGGGAAGAACGCTGCCTGCAATACATTGCGTAACATTCAGAATGACAATGCCTTTTTCTATTGCTTTTTTAATCGAATCGATGAACCATTTTGCTGTCGGAGCATTGCCCGAGCCAAAAGTTTCCAGAACAACAGCTTTCAGATTTTTAGCATTAAATAAGGCTTCAACTATATTCTGATTGATACCCGGAAATAATTTTAATATGGCAACATCGGTCGAAATATTTGTTCGGATGTCCATAACTTGGTTGTTTTCGTTGTACTTTATGTTCTGAAAATTGTATTTAATGTGAATGCCGACATCCGCCAAAACAGGATAATTTGCCGATTCAAAGGCATCAAAATGTTCGGAATTGCGTTTGCTTGTGCGATTTCCCCGATACAATTTGTTTTCAAAATAAATACAAACTTCCGGAACAAGTGATTTTTC
Organism: Draconibacterium orientale; assembly: GCA_020718265.1. GTDB lineage: Bacteria > Bacteroidota > Bacteroidia > Bacteroidales > JAADGE01 > DYOJ01. The sequence goes on from DYSM01000334.1 coordinate 836, forward strand.
ATTTCGCTTTGCCGCCGCTATTTCTATCGAAGTGATAAGATTTTCTTTACCATCGGTTCGCAGGGTTTCTATGGGCAATTGGGCTCCGGTGAAGACCACCGGTTTGTTAAAATTTTGTAACATAAAACTTAATGCCGATGCAGAATATGCCATGGTATCGGTTCCGTGAAGTATTACGAACCCATCGTGTTTTTCGTAATTTTCTTTCAGTATTTTTGCAAGTTTTATCCATGTTTCGGGACTGATGTCCGATGAGTCGATGGGCGGCTCAAACGAAATCGTTGACAGACTGAAACCAAATTGTTGAAGTGCAGGAACATTTTCCAATATCTGTTCAAAATCAAAAGGTTTGTATGAGCCTGTGGCGACATCGTGAATCATGCCAATGGTGCCGCCTGTGTAAATTATGAGTATCGAGGCTTGTTTTTCGGGCATTGGGGGTAATTTGATAAAAGTTTTGTGTAAAATGGTTTTCAGACAGATTTTATAAAACAATTTCGTCTTCCGGTTCTTTTAATATCACCTTCAAATTAAAATAAATAAATGTTCCGGCAAGCAGGGCAATTGCTAAAAATATAAAACCGGTTGTGTATTCCTGAAAAATGATTTTACCCATTCCGAACAAGAAAAGCAGAACCATGATGCAACCTAAAAACCAATTTATAAACAATCGTGCAAAACCACTGTCGCTTTTTATTTCGGGATATTGAACAGAGATTTTTCTCCACCCAAAACCGCCGGGGTGTATTCTTTTATAAAACGAGTGCAAAATTTCCGGATTCTCAGGTTTTGTGAGGAATGTAACTGTCAGCCAGACTGTTGAAGACCACGCGACAATTATCAGCAACGATGTTTCATAATCCACATGGTTTATCATTAATATCGGATAAACGGCGTAAGGTGCAAGCATTGCCGAGAGTTCGCTCCACGCATTGATTCGCCACCAGTACCACCGCAAAATGAGCACCGGACCGATACCTGCACTGCATGCCAATACAAATTTCCACGCATCGCTTATTTGGTCGAACTGTGTTGTGATGATAAGTGAAAAAAGCATGAGAACGACCGTTGTGTATCGTGATATTTTAACAAGAGATTTTTCGTCTTGTTTTTTTGCAATGAACGGTTTGTATAAATCGTTGATAATATAAGATGTTCCCCAAACTGTTTGCGATGCCAAAGTGGACATGTATGCCGCCAAAAACGCAGCAATGAGCAAGCCTAACAATCCGGAAGGCATTAAATCGCGTATCAACATAACATAAGCCGAGCCTTTGTCTGCTTCGTTTGGATAAATGATGAGTGCGGCTAAGGCTGCAATTATCCAAGGCCAAGGTCGTATGGCAAAATGTGCGACCTGAAACCACAAAGTTGCTAAGAGCGAATGTTTCTCGTCTTTTGCCGACATCATGCGTTGGGCAATGTAACCTCCGCCACCCGGTTCGGCACCCGGATACCAGCTCGACCACCATTGAACTCCCAAATAGGCAACAAATGCAACCGTGCTCATTTTCAAAATTCCAATTGCACCGATTGAATTACTGTTTTCGCTCGGTGAGGGCAGAAAGCTGAAAACCCATTCCGGCAATTTCTGTTTTAAGCCCCAAATGCCGCCAACATCAACATGATTTACTGCGAAAATGGCTAAGACAATGCAACCCGTCATGGCAATGATAAACTGAAAACTGTCGGTAAGCGAAATGCCCCATAATCCGGACAGCGAAGTATAGACTGCGGTAAACAACATGAGACCGCCTACCGCCAAAAGGTGAGAACTGAATGTGAGACCCAAAAAATGAATTTCGGATAAACCGAAAACCGTAAATTCGGGAAAAATCACTTTCAATATTTTTGTCATTGCCAAATTTACCCATGCAATTACGATAACATTCATCATTATTCCGATATACACGGCTCGAAAACCTCGTAGGAATGAGGCTTTTTTCCCGGCATAACGAATCGAAACAAATTCGGCATCGGTTACAATTCCCGAACGACGCCAAAGGCGGGCGAAGAAAAAAACGGTCATCATACCGCCAAAAACCATGTTCCACCAAAGCCAGTTGCCTGCAATACCGTTTTGCGATACCAATTCGGCTACCGCCAGAGGCGTGTCGGCGGCAAAGGTTGTGGCAACCATGCTTGTGCCGGCAATATACCACGGAAGGTTACGTCCGCTGAGAAAAAAATCGCTCAGTCCGCGCGATGCCCGTTTCGACATGTAAATGCCGATTCCTAAACTGATAACAAAGTAAACTCCGATTATCGACCAATCTAAAACCGAAAAGTGCATGTAAGTAATGGTTAATTATTAGTTGTTAGTTGTTAATGAGGTAATCATTTAATTTTATAAGAATACAGACATCTTGTTACAATGTGGTTTAGTTAAGCATGTGTTCGACTGAGGCTCTGCCTCAGTTGGACTTATTTTGCAAGGCTCTGCCTTGCTTT
>DYSM01000335.1 GCA_020718265.1 Draconibacterium orientale
ACCTTCGCCACTTTTATGAAAACAGTTGCTTCATTGATTAGCTCTTCTTTGCCGCCTATCACCTCATCTATTAGAACAATAGAACTTGCAAGAGTCTGAGAACTAATGTATTCTTTGAAATTTTCAACCGCTTGGTTTACATATTCGTGTTTTTGAATTTGTAAATTGATTTTATCGGTTACTTCAAAACCGCTGTCTTTGCGCAAGTTTTGAATTTTGTTGATAAACTCGCGTGCAATGCCTTCGTGCTTCAATTCTTCGCTTATAGTAACGTCCAAAGCTACGGTTATATTGCCTTCTGTGGCAACTGTCCAGCCCGGAATGTCTTGCGAAGTGATTTCAACATCTTCCAAAGTGAGTAACACATTTTCGCCTGCCGACTCGAACGAGAATTGTTTTTCGCGCTCAATATTTGCAATATCGGTTTGTGTAAATACGCTCAAAGCTGCCGAAATGGCTTTCATGTGTTTGCCGTATTTTTTGCCCAAAGTTTTGAAATTCGGTTTTATTTTCTTAACCAAAATACCTGCTGCATCGTTCAAGTATTCAATGGCTTTTACATTTATTTCGGTCAAAATAATATCTTTTACCGATTCTATATTTTGTTCCAATTCTTGGGTTAAAACCGGAATCATTATTTTTTGAAGCGGTTGGCGCACTTTTAAGTTTTCTTTGCGGCGCAAACCCAAAGTCATCGACGAGATTTTTTGAGCCAATGCCATTCTTTCTTCCAATTCGGCATTGATTAAGGTCTCATCTACTTTTGGGAAAAGCGTTAAATGAACCGATTGAATCGTTTCTTTTCCGGTAGTTTTGTTCAAATCAGAGAATAAGACATCGGTATAGAAAGGCGCAATGGGCGCAGCTAACTTGCTAACTGTAAGCAAACAAGTATAAAGCGTTTGATAAGCTGCTTGTTTGTCTTTGTTTATTTCGCCGCCCCAAAAACGTTTGCGATTCAAACGCACATACCAGTTGCTAAGATTCTCACCTACAAAGTTTTGGATAGCTCTTCCGGCGCGTGTGGGTTCGTAGTTTTCGTAAGCATTTTCAGCTTCTTTTACCAAACTATTTAAAAGCGAAATAATCCAACGGTCTATTTCGGGGCGTTCGTTTACCGGAATTTCATTTTCAGAGAAATTCCAACCGTCCACGTTGGCATAAAGCGAGAAGAATGAGTATGTATTGTATAAAGTACCAAAGAATTTACGACGTACTTCGTCCACGCCTTCCAAATCGAATTTGAGGTTTTCCCATGGAGCAGCATTCGTTATCATGTACCAACGCATTGGGTCTGAGCCATAAGTTTCAATCACATCAAATGGATTGATTACATTGCCCAAACGTTTCGACATTTTCACACCGTTTTTATCTAAAAGTAATCCGGTAGAAATAATATTTTTGAAAGCCACACTATCAAAAAGCATAGTGCCCAAAGCGTGCAAAGTAAAAAACCAACCACGAGTTTGGTCAACGCCTTCAGCTATAAAGTCCGATGGGAAAGCGATTTGGTCGTAACGTTCTTTGTTTTCAAACGGATAGTGAATTTGTGCAAAAGGCACAGCTCCGCTATCGTACCAAACATCAATCAAATCGAGTTCGCGTTTCATTGGTTTTCCGCTTGGCGAAACCAAAATAATATCGTCAACAAACGGACGGTGTAAATCTATTTGATTGTAATTTTTATCAGAAAAATCGCCAACTACAAAGTTTGCCAACGGGTTTGAAGTCATAAAACCAGCATCAACTGCTTTTTGAGCTTCGTTTTTCAATTCTTCGAGCGAACCGATGCAAATTTCTTCGCTTGCATCGTCGGTACGCCAAATAGGTAGCGGCGTTCCCCAATAACGAGAGCGCGACAAGTTCCAATCCACCAAGTTCTCCAACCATTTGCCAAAGCGACCTTCGCCAGTGCTTTTTGGTTTCCAATTGATGGTATTGTTAAGTTCGAGCATACGTTCTTTGGCTGCGGTAGTTTTAATAAACCACGAATCCAATGGATAATAAAGGATAGGTTTATCAGTACGCCAGCAGTGAGGATACGAGTGTTCGTGTTTTTCTATTTTGAACGCTTTGTCTTCTAATTTAAGTTTTACGGCAATTTCTACATCAATGCTTTCTTGGTTTTCGTCCATTGAAGGGTCGTAGCTATTTTTAACAGGGCGGTTACTGAACTCTCCTACTCCTTCTACAAAATAACCTCTTTTATCAACCAACGTCAATGAACCAATGCCGTTTTGTTTGCAAGTACGGAAGTCGTCGGCTCCGAAACTTGGTGCAATGTGTACAATTCCCGTTCCGTCTTCGGTCGATACAAAATCGCCAGTTACTACTCTAAATGCATCGCCATCGGTAGGTTGTTGGTAAGGCAAAAGTTGATGATAATCCATACCTTCCAACTCTTCTCCCGTAAATTCGGCAAGAACTTTGAAAGGAAGGTTTTTACCGCCTTTTTTATATTCCGAAAATTCCATGTTCTTTTCGGCATTGAAGTATTTGCCCATCAAGGCTTTTGCCAAAATAACTGTGGTTTGTTTTTCGGTATAGGGGTTGAGTGTAAGAACTTTAACGTATTCTATTTTTTTGCCAACAGCCAAAGCGGTATTGGAAAGTAAAGTCCAAGGCGTGGTAGTCCAAGCCAAGATATACACTTTTTCTTCGCCGTGTGCAAAAAGTTTTTCCGATTTTTCGTTGCGTTTTACTTCAAATTGAGCTACTACTGTGGTGTCTTTCACATCTTTGTAACAACCCGGCATATTTAGCTCGTGCGTACTCAAACCTGTACCTGCTGCGGGCGAGTACGGCTGAATAGTATATCCTTTGTAAAGTAAGTTTTTCTTATACAGTTCTTTAAGCGACCACCAAAGACTTTCGATGTATTGATTTTTGAACGTTATGTAAGCGTTTGGCATGTCCACCCAATAACCCATTTTGCGAGTTACATCTTCCCAAATATCGGTGTAGCGCATTACTTCTTCACGACACTCGCGGTTGTAATCCGTTACCGAAATGGTTTTGCCGATTGCTTCTTTTGTAATGCCTAATTTCTTTTCTACGCCAAGTTCTACGGGCAAGCCGTGCGTGTCCCAACCTGCTTGACGCTCAACCTTAAAACCTTTGTTGGTTTTGTAACGGCAAAAAATATCTTTGATGGTACGTGAAATAACATGGTGAATTCCGGGCAAACCGTTTGCTGAAGGTGGACCTTCGTAGAAAACAAATTCTGGGTGTCCTTCACGAGTTGAAAGGCTTTTTTCAAAGGTTTTGTCGGTGTCCCA
>DYSM01000336.1:0-1066 GCA_020718265.1 Draconibacterium orientale
ATAATATTTTTTTATCTTTGCCATAGATTCCCAATATGCAAAAATCATATTTTTCCATAACAGAATAAACCCAAACCCTCTTCATCACATAAAATTTTCCGAGCATGAATATATTCGACCACATGAAAAAAAATAACAGCCGCGAACTGTTGTTTATTGAAGAAGCCTCCTTATCGCTCAAAGCAATTGTTGCTATCGACAGTATTGTACTTGGTCCGGCAAACGCCGTTGCAAAACTTTATAATTACCAAACCGAAGCCGAAGCAATTACCGATGCTTTGGATATTGCATACTACAATTCGCTCAAAGCAGCCCTTTTACGTCGCAGTTTGGGCGGAGGCAGCATCGTTTTATGGGGCAACCCGAAAGCTATAAATAACGAAATGTATTTTCGTGCCGTAGGTCTTTTTCTCAATCGCTGGAACGGCAATTTGTTTATGACCAAAGGAACGGGCGTTAGTTACACCGACCTGAATCACGTGCGAAAAGAATCGAAATATATGCTCGGATTGGAAGAAACTCTCGGCGGACACGGAAGAATATCTATAAACCGTGCCAACGGTATGATTTTTGGACTGAAAGCCGCCGCCAAACAAAAACTCAACGCATCGAGTTTAAAAGGATTGAAAATCGTAGTTCAAGGTGTCGGCGAATTGGGTTCGGCATTGGTAAAAAAACTCATCGACGAGCAAGCCGAAATTGTGATTACGGATAAGGTTTATGATAAAATAAAAGTGATTCAAGACCAAGTGAACGACATCAAAATTGTAAAACCCGAAGATATTTATGCCGAAACCTGCGATATTTTCTGTTCCTGTGCACACGACAAAGTTATCGGTGTTGAAGAAGCACAAAGTATGAATTGTAAAATAATCACGGGAAGTGCCAACGTAATTCCTGCCAATGCCGAAACGGTTGAAGTTTGGAAGAAAAAAGATATCCTCTACATTCCGGGTTATGTTATCAATTCGGGCGATGTAATTCAGCACGCCAACGAAATGGAAGGTTTCCCAAAAGAAAAAGCCGAGAAAGAACTCATCGAAATTTATTACAACACTTTGGATTT
>DYSM01000336.1:1166-3253 GCA_020718265.1 Draconibacterium orientale
TCACATTCTCAAATTTTCACATTTTCAGACTATGAAATCCATACATATCTTAGCCATCAATCCGGGTTCAACATCAACAAAAATAGGCGTTTTTAAAGACGAAGAATGTCTTTTTGAAATCAATGTATCGCATAGTGCCAAACAATTGGAAGAATTTTCGAAGATTTGGGACCAATATTCGTTCCGAAAAGAAGAAATCGTTGCGGCACTCGAAAAACGCAATTTCGATATCAGCAAGTTAGATGCCGTTGTCGGTCGGGGCGGACTGATAAAGCCCATTCCGAGCGGTGTATATTGTGTCGATCAGGAGATGATTGAAGATGCACGCATTGGGTTTCAGGGACAACATGCCTCGAATCTCGGTTGTGTTATTGCGTACAGCATCGCTTGGGAAAATACGATTCCCGCTTTCATTGTCGATCCGCCGGCTGTCGATGATTTGGAGCCTTTGGCACGAATTACCGGAACCAAAGAAATTGAACGCGGCTCGCTGCTTCATGCTTTGAATATTTTTGCAACAGCCCGAAAATATGCAACAGAAAGAGGAAAAAAAATTGAAGATATCAATCTGATAGTGGCACACATGGGCGGCGGAATTACGGTTGCGGCATTGAAAAAAGGGAAAGCCGTCAATGTAAATCACGGTTTGGAAGAAGGACCGATGACACCCGAACGCAGCGGGCAATTGCCGCTTTTTCAATTTATGAAATTATGCCTTTCGGGCAAACACACCGAAGCCGAATTAAAGAAAATGATTGTCGGACGCGGCGGATTGATGTCGCATTTCGGCACCAACAAAGCCTACGATGTTGAAAAATTAGCCATCGCCGGCAGCGAAAAACATCGCATGGTGATAGAAGCCATGGCATATCAAGTTGCACAAGAAATTGGAGCGAGGGCAACAAATTTGTGTGGCGAAGCAGAAGCGGTAATTATAACAGGCGGTATTGCAAATAGTAAATTTATCACCGAAAAAATTGCCGAACGAGTTAAATTTATTGCCCCTGTCGTTATTTATCCGGGCGAAGCCGAATTAGACGCATTAGCCGGAGGAGCTTTGCGTGTTTTGAAAGGCGAAGAACAAGTAAAACACTACTCTAAAAAAATAACAAAAGTAGGAGTAATTTATTGGGATAATCTCGAAATATTTTCTACGGCATTCAACATCATCGAAGAACGTTTTCGCAAAGCCGGTTATACTTTCCGCAAAGAAGAAAGTACAATGAACATCACTTATTTTAATTGCAATCGCGAAGAGGAAAACGTACAGAAGGGGCTTGACAAATTGCGAAGCATGAATTGCGACATCATCATTTCGGTAGGTTCGCAAATCAGTACACGCATTTCGCCTTTTGTAAGTAAAGACAACATTCCGGTTGTTTTCACCGGAATTTACAGTTCGGTTGTGATTTCGGATTTTGAAAAAGAACAAAACAATAATTTTTATGCCACCTGCTATGGCGTTGATTTACAAGAACATCTGAAAAGAACGGTTTTAACCGTAGCTCCCGAAATAAAAAAGATGGGAATGCTGTATCGGCGCGGCGAATTACAATCGGAAGTTCAGTTCGACGGCGTGAATGAATTTTGCAAATCGCAAAATATTGAATTGCAAAGTTATGATATTGAAGATGTTAAAGATTTACACAGTGCTGCTGCATTTTTTAAACACAATGCTGCCGAGTGGGTTTTTATAGGAGCCAATACAGTTCTGGCATCTGCCTCTGCCGATGATTTGCGGGCAATAACGCATCACTTTCCAACCACCTGTTTGCTCGAAAATACCGTTCAAAACGGCGGGCTTGTCGGCTATGTGGTTCCGTGGGAAAACGTGTGCGATGCCGCAGCAGATTTATCAATCAATATTTTGGAAAAAAATCGCATCGTAAAAAAAATGGTTACACCCTCGCAACGCATGATGATAGCCAACGAAGCCACTGCAAAGAAATTAGCAATGAAAGACCGATTGAAGAAAATTGAGAATTTGAAATTTGTGTAAAATTTATACAGATTGTTAAGTAATGGATTATTATTAATGCGAATCAAGGGTTGAAAAAAATCGTAAAATATTCTGAATAAATCTTTTA
>DYSM01000029.1 GCA_020718265.1 Draconibacterium orientale
TAAGAACAAACGAAAAATAGGCGTAATTTGTTTTGTGGTTTAGTAAAGTTTAAAAATTTAGACTTTAATGTTTTTTGAAAATTCTGTTGTAATTCAGCCAAAATTCAATCGAAACTAAAAAAAACTGAATGACAGCAGAATGACAAAACTCACGATTGAAAAAAAAGGCTCTAATTTTCATAAAATCAAATATCTAAATGTTTTCGTACAAACTCTGTATGAAATTTGGTGCTGCCAAAAAAAAACAGCACTTTTGCCGGCTCAAATTTTTGTATGACGGATGTGTTTGAAGGCGGCGAGAAACTGCCGCTTATCGAAGAGTTTTACACCTTGCAGGGCGAGGGTTTTCATGCCGGCAGTGCGGCATATTTCATTCGTATCGGCGGATGCGACATTGGTTGCCGCTGGTGCGATACGCGCATTTCGTGGCGTGCCGACTTGCACAGCCTTGCCTCTGTTACCGATGTGATTGCCAAAGTTGCTTCCACACCCGCACGCGCCATTGTGGTAACGGGCGGCGAACCGACTACCTACAACCTCGCGCCGCTGAGCCGCGAAATTCGCAAACACAACATCAAAGCATTTTTAGAAACTTCGGGCGCATATCCGCTCACGGGCGAATGGGATTGGATTTGCTTATCGCCAAAGAAACAACAACTTCCGCAACCGGAATTTTACGACATCGCGCACGAACTGAAAGTAATTATACAAGACGAAGCCGACTTGGAACACGCCGAACGCCAAGCTGAATTGTTCCGAAACACACCGCATTTGTATCTGCAACCCGAATGGAGCCGCCACCAAACCGTTACCCCGATGTTGGTTGAATACATTAAAACCCACCCGAAATGGAAAATCTCCGTGCAGTTGCATAAGTATTTGAATATTCCGTAAAAAAAAGAAACAGTGCTCTGCGGGCTGTTGTCTGCTGACGATTAGGAGGCTCAGCAAACTTTCCCGACATATCCGGTCGGTTCGTAACTCTGACGTTCTGTTTTGAAAAATTTTAGCTGTCTTTGCGATTCAATTTGAACATAAACAGTGTTTGTAAGAAAATGTGAAAATATTTGATTTTATGTAAATTACAGTCGTTTTTTTTAGTTTCAATTGAATTTCAACAGAATTTCTAAAAACATTCGGAACGAAATTTGACTATCTGTTATAGAACTTCAACAAGTTTTGAGTTTTCTTACAACGACTAAACAGATGCACCACAACACATTGCGCTATCGTGCGACTTTGCAAACTGCCGAAAAATATAAAGCGAAATTGTAAGCTTCACTTGGCATCTTGGTTTATGGAACATTCAGACATGTGGTTTTACTCTTCACAATATGAGCTTGTTAAAAAAAAACTGTTGTAATACTAAACCGCTATCAAGATTGTTATTTTGACGATACTTTGTCCTATCGGACGAAAGCATGTCAAATAAGACTTTCCATCGTCCGATAGGACATGGAAACGTCAGTCTTTTTTGTCATTTTGATAGCGGTTTAGTATAAGTTATTTTTCATACGGTTGACAAAAAATTTTAACAAGAAACGTTTTTTAGTTTTCAGAAAGAAATCTACCTTAGCGGCATAAAAAAATACAAACAATGGACAAGAATTTTGTAAAAAGTTTTATCACAAGCGGAATCGTTATCGGCGTAATTTACATGGTCTATTCAATGTTGCTTTATGTGGCAGAAGTGAATGTACTCAAAACGGGCATGGCAATGTTAGGATTGCTTATTATGCTGGTTATCATTATTTTACCTCAAATCTATTTTGGAAGAAAATATCGTGATACTTATTCGGAAGGTTATATCAAGTACGGACGAGCGTTGCTGTTTGGTGTAATGAGTGCTACCGCCGGCGCGGCTGTTGTAACCATTTACACGATAATTTTTTATAGTTTAGTAGATATGAGTTACTTAGAGCCGATGATTAACGAATTTATGACAGAACTTGCCGAAAAACCGGGTATCACAGACCAAATGTTAGACGACATTTATGCTAAATTTGAAGAAGCAAAAAATGCACCTCTGTATAAAACTGCATTACAGGCGTTTCTGAATTTTGTGATTTCAGGCGGAATTTTCAGCCTAATTTCATCTATTTTTGTAAAACGCAAACAAGATGTTATTGCATAGTTTGAAACAAAATTCATACTTTTGCAGAAAATAACATTCTGCATGGACATTTCCGTAATTATTGCACTGCTCAACGAAGAAGAATCGCTGCCCGAACTCATTTCGTGGACAACCGGCGTGCTGGAAAAGCACAAATTCAGCTACGAAATTATTATGATTGACGACGGCAGCACCGACAATTCGTGGGCTGTAATCGAAAAGCTTCGTGCCGAAAATCGGAATATTCGCGGCGTGAAGTTTCGCCGAAATTACGGAAAATCGCCCGCGCTCTACGCCGGGTTTGCGCGCGCGCACGGCGATGTCGTTATGACGATGGATGCCGATTTGCAGGACAACCCCGAAGAAATTCCGGAACTTTACGACATGATTACCAAACAAGGTTACGACCTCGTTTCCGGCTGGAAAAAGAAACGCCACGACCCTATCCTATCAAAAAATATTCCGAGCAAAGTGTTCAACCGCGCCGTGCGCATGATGAGCGGCATCAAATTGCACGATTTTAATTGCGGACTCAAAGCCTATCGAAAAAAAGTCATCAAAAGCATTGAGGTTTACGGCGAAATGCACCGCTACATACCTGTTTTGGCAAAACAAGCCGGTTTCAAACGCATTGGCGAAAAGGTTGTGAAACACCAAGAACGCAAGTACGGACAATCCAAATTCGGCATGAGTCGTTTCATTAACGGATTTCTCGATTTGATTTCGGTTTCGTTTATCTCGCGCTTTTCCAAACGCCCGATGCACTTTTTCGGCGCACTCGGCTCGCTGGCGTTTTTGGCAGGTTTTGGGATGTTGGCGTATTTGTCCGTTGCGAAATTGGTTTTCAATCAGTACCAGATGACAGAACGTCCGCTGTTTTTCTTCGGTTTATTGCTCATTATTTTCGGCAGCCAACTCTTTCTGACCGGATTTTTGGCAGAGCTTATTTCACGTTCCTCTGCGGACAGAAATAATTATTTGATTGACGAAGAGCATACAGAGTTTGTAAAGTCATAAAGTTCGTAAAGTTGCGAAGTAAATAGCTTATTATCAGTTTTTTATAAAACATAAATAGCCATATTATTTCGCAGCTCCTTAGATTAAAAAAAATTGCTTAGTGCTGCATTTTCAGCGCTTCATCAATATCTACCGATTTTATGAGACTTTTTATCTCGTCGCGCCCGAATTCGCCTTTGATTTGCATTGCACCGAACGATTTTTCCTGAACAGCGTGCGAGACGACCTCTACAACTTTTTCGTCCACAACGCGCACATATACAGTAACTTTGGCGGTTTCGCGGTCAATGGTCATAAGTATTTCATAGTTTTCTTTGGGCAAATGTTCTTTTAATTGTTCCGACAAATTGTTTACATCGGTATTACATACGAACACTTTGGCTTCTTGCACTTTAGCGAGTGCGTCGTCTATTTCTTTGCTTTCGGTAGTTGCCATGAGCTTTAACAAAAAAGGAGCAACCTTTAAAGCCATAACACCTTCGGCATCTTCGTAGGTGCCGTAAAAAGTGTCGAAATTTGCAGTTTCGGATTTTTTTGTTCCGCAAGCTGCAAACAATACAGAAATTAAGATTACAAATATTGTGTGTTTCATTTGAAATTTATTAAAAAAAGAAAAAAACAGTCCGAAGCGCGCGTTCGCTCAATCGGACAGTTCGTTTTTTTAAGACTGACTTTGTTCGCAATTTACCATCCAATTGACATCGAATTTGTATGTAAACATGCCGTACTTTGCGCCCCAAACGGCATCACCAAACGGCATAACAACGTTTCCGCCGACAGAAAGTGCATTAAAAATGCGCTCTGCCTCAATGACATCGCTCACAGAAAGCATGACGGAGTTTGAGTTTCCGAACGTTACATCTTGACCCGGCATGGTATCGGAAGCCATAATTACGGCTTGACCAAATTCCAAACTTGCGTGCATGATTCGAGTTTTTAAATCGTCTGGAAATTCGCTGCCGGGCATCTCGCCAAAGGTCATCACTTTGAGTTCGGCTTGAAGGGCTTCTTTGTAAAAATTCACGGCTAAATTGCAATTTCCGTTAAAATTCAGATAAGGACTTACTGTTATTGACATATCGGTAAAAATTTATATAGAAACATTTTTTTGCTGAAGATAACTTGCAACACTTTCATTTTCAATACAATTAGGACAATACTCAAGTAAAACAGAAATCATTCCGGCATCCAATGCTAATGCTTTTTCGAATGTTGTCAGAAATTTTTGCTCGTTATTATGTTGGTAAAACCAAGCAGCCATGCGAAAGTGTATTTTCGCACTGTCCGAAAATGTTTCTGATGCAAGCAGCAAGAAGTCAAGTGTTTGATTTGGTGCCGATTGTTCAAGCACATCGGCTAAAGCCATCCACGTTTTCAGCTTTGTCGGATTTAGCGTAAGTGATTTTTGCAAATACAAACCGGCTTTATCCAACTGATTGATGTCGAAAAAGATACGACCTGCAAGATAATGCAACTCTTCGTCCGTCGGATTTTCCTTGATTCCTTTCAGCACATAATTTAAGCCCTCCAGCATATCGCCGTTTAGTGCGTAAACGGATGCAACGCCGTGAATGGCATCGGGGTGTGTCGGGTCATGTGCCAACACCTTTTTATATAGGCGCATGGCTTGGTCGAAACGCTCCGTGCGTTGATAGCAGTATGCAAGTCCGCAAAGCGCTTCGGGATTATTTTGTTCCAATTTTACAACTTCGCTGTAAGAAAACAAAGCCTCATCATACTTACCTAACTCGCTAAGTATAACCGCTTTATTAAAATGTGCCGAAACAAATTCCGGTTTTATCGCTATTGCAAAATCGTAAGCTTCAACGGCTTGCGTTTTATTATTTATCGTATTGCTTACAACGCCGTAGTTGTACCATGCGTTTGCAGATAAGGGCACAATGTCGAGATATTTTTTGTAATATTCGGCACTTTTTTCAAACTCTCCGAGTCGCTCGCAACAAAACGCGGTGTCATAAATGACGTATTTGTTTTTTGGATTTTGTTGGTACGCGGCTTCCAAATATTTTAGCGATTTGGAATAATCGCCATTTTGTTCGTAAATAAAAGCAACGGATGAGAGCGTGTTTTCATTCGTTCCCGCAAATTTTATGAAGTGGTTGAAATGTAATTCCGCTTCATCCGATTTTCCTTTGCGTGAAAAAATACAGCCGAGCAGAAACCGAATTTCGGGTTCGTCGGGTTGCATAACGTAGAGTTGTCGTAACAGACGTTCGGCTTCTTCATCTTGGTGTGAATCAATTAAAAAGTGGGCATTTTTTAATTTGAGAGCCAAACTGTCCGGGTGCAAATTCAGGGCATAGCGCAGGGCGTGTTGGGCTTGCCCTGTTTTGCCTTTTTCGAGAAAATGGGTGATAATTTCCTCGAATTCGCCTACATCAAAGTAGTAGTGCGCTTTCTTTTTTAACATGGTCAGATACTTCCCGATGTGAACTTTTATGTTCGGAGAACTACCGCCGGCGTTTTGATTTGCCATAATTCGTAACTGTTTGATTTTGAGTAAAACTTCGTGATTGTATATTTGATTTGTACGTTGAGGGCAAATCTACAAAATAGTTTTGAAAATAAGCAACTTAGCACGCATTTTTTAAACAAAAGATTTACATAACATACAGCAAGTTTAACTATACAACACTTTATGTAATCAAAACATAACTATTCGGCGTTTTCAGGATTTGAGTATGAATCGGCAGAACGGAGTAAAAATTTGGTATATGTGATGGGTTTGTTTTGGCTTAAGAACATTTTTTCGTAAAATGTTTGAATTTCGACTACTTCTTTTTCGCAGTCGGACACGTATAAATCATTAGATTGAAACAGAATCTCCAGCTTGTTTTGTATAATTATTTTATCCGTAAATTGAAATAATTCCTGACTGTCGGTTTTGAGATGTACGATGGCATTTTCGACTGAAATTTGTTTGTAAATGTCCAGAAAGCGAGCGGAAGTCAGTCGTTTTCGCATTTTGTTGGGTTGTGGGTCGGGAAAGGTTACCCAAACCTCAGAAACTTCGCCCGGTGCAAAAAACGACGGCAAAAATTCAACTTTATTTCTAATAAATGCTACGTTGGCAAGGCTTTCATCCAACGCGGTTTTACAGCCGCGCCAAAGTCTTGCGCCTTTGATATCGATTCCGATAAAATTTTTTTCGTGAAAACGGCGCGCCAAACCTGTGGTATAGTCGCCTTTTCCGCAGCCGACTTCCAGAATTATCGGATTGTTGTTTTTGAAATATTCTGCGTGCCATTTGCCTCGTATGCTGTGGCTTCCTTCAAACATTTCCTGCGGCGAGGGCTGAAAAATGTTTGTAAAATGTTTCATTTCTTCAAAACGCGGTAGTTTACGTTTTCCCATTTTGCTGCAATTATTTCTTTATGTGCGTGTGTTTTCTTTTGATTTTGTGATGTCGATGCCCAAGCAGATGACTATTTCTATCGTTCCGGTTTGATTCATTACGGGAAAATAGGTTTCGGAAAACCAAGTGGGTTTGTTATTTAGTATCATCGAAGTTTCTTTTTTTGAAATATTGCCTTTTCCTATGCCTTGCCAAAATGCATCTAACCAAGTTTTGTTGTATCCTTTGTTGAGTTGCAGTTCTGTAAACGTTAGGTCGCGCATATCGTCGGTGATGCCTAAAATTTCTTTTCCCGAACGCGATATACTTTGCAATTTTCCGTCAATGGTAAAATAGGCTAAATAGCCGTTGTCTGACAATGCTTTTTCTATTCCGAGTATCTGACTTTGTAACGTTCCGATTAATTGTTTTGTGCGTTTGAGTTCAACGTCGGCTTGCAGGCTTTCAAATTCTTTCAAGGCTAATTTTTCCGACTGTTCCTTGAATTGTTCCAAAAGTTCTTTGGTTTCTATATTTGCTCTGATATTTGAAATTACAGAAGCTACGCGTTGCCCGATATTTTGCAAAAACTCAATCTGATACGGTTCAAAAGTATTAAATCCGGCGATTTCGAGCACGCCAAAAGTTTTATCATCGTGAACTAAAGGCAGTAAAGCCAAAATTCGAGGCATCTCTTCGCCTAAACCCGAACCGATAAAGGTGTATCCGGGCGGAATCTGCGAAAGCTGAATAAACTGTTTCTCGCGTGCCGCCCGCCCGATAAGTCCTTCGCCGATACTGAACTCCGAATCCAATTTCTTTTTTTTGTCATAGGCATAAGCAGCACGAAGTATCAGTTTTTCATCCGAACCGGAATCTTCTGCAACGAACATCCCGCCTTGTGCGGCTCGCAAATATTTTACGGCTGTTTTTACAATGGCGTACGACAAATCTTCAAAATTATCGTAACTTTCGCGCAAAATGTCGCCTATTTCGGCAATTCCGTTTTGAACCCAAGTGCGTTTCTCTGCCTCTATGCGTGTCTGTGTTCTGTCGGCTTCGGCAACGATTAAATTTTTACGCATTTCTACAAGCGCATTGCCCAGAACATCTTGCGGTCCAAGCGATTCGTACTGTGTATCCAATTTTCCGTGCCCGATTTTTACGGCAAAATCCGCTGTAAAATTGAGTGTTTCAATAAGTGTATTCAATGACGCTGCAACGTCACCCATCTCATCTTTTCGCTTGATGTCCAGTTTGTTTGATGTACTTATATCGCCGCTGTCTAATTTATGCAACACTCTGATAGTCTTATGCAAAGGTCCGGTTATGTTTTCGGATACAATAAAAATTATGATAGATAATAACGTAAAACCGATGATTCCGACTATGAATGAAAAATAGAAATTGCCTACAGCTTCGCGGGTAACGGATTTGATTGGCACTGAAACGCCTACTGTCCAAGGTGTTTTTGAATTTCCGACATAAATTGGCACAAAAGAGGTGTATGCTTGCTCAATTTCGGATTTATCCTGCCCATCGACAGCAAATTTTTTTCCGGCTTTTATTTTTTCAAAAATTCGATATTCATGATAACGTTCGTTATAAATTTTCGATGCGTGTTTTCCGATGTATTCCGCATTCGGGTGTGCAATAACAGTTCCGTTATTTGAGAGCAGAAACATGTAGCTGTTTTCAAACGGAAGTTTCTGATTCACAAGGTCTATCAGATTGTCCAGTGCCACATCAACGCCTACAAGTCCGCGGTAAACGCCGTCATTTCGGATTTGCACGGCAAGGCTGGTTTCTAAAACGGAGTCTGAAATCGTATTGCTTTCATACGTGTAAAAATACGGATCAACCGTGTGTTCAATTTCGGCAGAGGTTTTAATTCTGTAATATAAACTTTGCGGGTCATCTCCATGTATATTCGGTGTATCTATCTGATTTTCAAACACTCCTTTGGGAGTTCGCAACCACAACGTGCGCACGCGTCCGTAAGGTTTTGTCCAGTCATCTCGCAGGGCAGACAGTTCCCACGATGTCCAAATTGAAAAGAATTTTGGGTTAGACTCTAAAACCGATTGCATTACGATATTATAAAGTTCGTTGCGTTTATCGGGCAAAAGTCGATTGTAGTTATTCATCACATGTGCCACAGTGCGCAATGTTGCCATGTCGTTATCCAAAATCATTTTTGTGCGCGACGCATACAATTGTGCTTGTGAATCAGTCAATTGTTTTGCTTTTTCAATACTTTCTTTATGAAAATTTAAGCTCAAAAAACCGACCACAAACAGGAAAAACAGAAATGTTGTGGACATTATCCATACAAATATCTTTCCTCTAATTTTCATTTTTTGCTAATAATTTATCTGTAATCTTGAAAATAAACGTGCAACTTTGGCAAAAAAAAAACATCTATATAGAAAAAAGTGATTTTTTACTCCCGATTTTTTTATTTTTGATGCACAACAAATATAAATATTATCTTTGAAATCCGTTACTTTTTTTCAGATAAAAATGTAAACTCTACTGTATCGATGTTAATTATGAAGTTATCAATATCAGTTTAACCTTATGAAAATACAAATACAAATCTTTTTAACAGCATTTATCACATTGTTTATCAGCAATTTAAGTGCTCAACAAAAGATGTCGGTTCATTTAAAAAACGGCAGCATCATTCGCGGACGAATTACGGAACAATATCCGGACAGTCTTCTAAAAATTTACAGTCAGGGAAATCTGTGGGCATTTCCGATGTCTGATGTTGAAAAAATCAGTTCTGAAGGCATTCGTGCTCACATACAAGAAGTTACCGGATTTAGATTCTATGCGGATTTGGGTGTTACCGGAGACGGTGCGAGTATCAAAGGCACTGAAACTTACCGATTTACAAAACAAATGTCCGCAGGTATCGGAGTTGGCTTTGAGGCTTGCGACTACAATACGTTTGCGCCTGTTTATGCGGATTTTCGGTATGATTTCAGACCGACTCGGTATTCTCCGTTCCTTTTTCTGCAATCCGGATATGCGTGGTGCACAGAGAGCGATTATTACTACTGGGGTGATTACGAGAATTATGAATTTAAAGGCGGGCTGCATATTCTTGCAGGTCTCGGTATGAAATATCGCTTCGGTAGTGTCGGCTTAAATTTCCAAATAGGCTATCGAATTCAAAAAGCTTCGGAGTCTTACGATTATTTCCAATCTGTAAATCCTGTCATAATGGGTTCTTACGACAAACAATATATGTACCAACGCTTGCAATTTGGTTTTGGGCTAAGTTTCTGACAGAAAACTACATACCGAAATTATTTCGGGCTTCTTCTTTCACAAGCTCAATGGCAATTTCAATCGGTTGTGTTTCGTTCTGATTGTAATTCTCTATCAAAGCTTGGCTAAATTGCATTGTCGTAACAGTTTCGGACACGGGCAGCAGATTTAACATTCTAATCATTTGTTCTTTGGCGGCTGAAATTGCAGTCCATGCTTCTGAGCTGACATACAACTGTTGAGAAAGGTTGTGGCTAAATTCGTTACGAATATCTGCCAAAATATTGCGCTGTAAATGTTTTGCATCTGAGCTTTGAGGTAAATTTCGTAAAATCAAATTTTCAAATCGTGTGCGCTCCAAGAAAAGTATAAGTCGTTCATAAGCCTGTAAGCGCAAAGGCGTTACTGTTTTCTGATTCCCGACAAACATCTCGTATTTATATTTGTCTTTGGTTTGTGCTGTAAATTGCCTGAAAATTAGATACATCCCAACAAGCAGAAGCATTGAAGGCAGTGTATATTTTAAAATCTCCACGAATGTTTCCATATTTTTTTGCTTAGATAGCAAGAACCTCAAACGAAATATTTCGCTGAGGTTCTTGTTCGTTTGTACGTTAAACTGTTTTATTTGCCGGAATAATTGACATCATATTTAGAATCCTTGAAACTTGCAGGCACTTTTTCAAGTTGTTTAATTGTAATTGTAGGCTGTCCTTGCGCTTTTATTCTAAATTCTACGCGACGGTTGTATTGTTTTGATTCTTCAGACCATTTTCCGTCTTTCATGTTTTGTGTTATCGGATTGCGTTCGCCATACCCCACAGAGGTCATTTGGTCGGCTTTTGCACCTTTATCTATCAAATATTGTTGAACCGTTTTAGCTCGTTTGTTCGACAATCCGTTATTGTAAGTGTCTGTGCCCACAGCATCGGTGTATCCAACGATTTCAATTTTTGCAGAAGAGTTTCGCGCCAAATATTCGGCGAGTTTATTTAATCCGTCATTCGGTTTTACTTTTAAGTCAAATTTATTGAACTCAAAATACACATTTTCAATTTCAACAACGTAATCTGTCGGAACCACGATGGTTACTTCTTTTTTTCGTTCGTCTTTGTCTTCTATTGCCTTTTTTACACTTTCGGTATCATAAATAGTGTATTCCAAGTCTGTTTTCGGAATATCTCGAGGTGATAAATCGGTGTAGATACGGTCTTTTGCAATTCCGTTTTCTATTAAATAATCTACGGCATTTTGCTTTCTTTTATTGGACAAATCATCGGAATCCTTCATATAATCCTCAGTAGAGAAATTCACAAGCAACTCCGGATTTGTATTCATAGAAAGTATAATTAAATCAAGTTCTTTGCGCGTGAACATGTTGAAATCGGAACTGCCTTTGTCGAAAGGTGTCTCTTTAATTTTTTCAGTTTCACCCAGTTCTATTTTGGTAAGCACTGCATTGTATTTCTCGTTACGCGCTCCGGTTTTTGTGCTTCCGTACACATTGTATGAGTCAAAAACATATCCGGGAGCATCGTAATGTGCTTTGTAGTCTTTGTCGCCAAGCAATAGAAATTGATAATCGCCTTTGTCTGAATTTGTTGTGTAGGCATCGGTATATTTGCCGTTTTCGAGTTCTATGATTTTGATAGACTCATTGTTTGGTACAAAATATACGGTATCTAACACTTCGTTTTTGTCAAGTTTGCTGACAATTACACTATCCGGCATAGCCGTAATCGGGGTTTGCTTAACGAAATAACGATTATTATAGAAAATCGTGTCAGACGTAACTTTTTGAACACCGTAAATCTTGGAATATTCTTTGTTGTCTTTTACAATACCGCTTACAATCAAAACATTGTCCTCTGAATCGTATAAATTTACTTTGAAAATATCAGCACTTTCGGCTTTTTTTCGGGTAAAATAAGAGGATTTCTCGTCGGACAACGGAAAATAGAACACATCTTCTGCTGATGTATTAATCGGAGCACCGACATTCACGGGTGTTGCCCAAGTTCCGTCAGGGTTTTGAACGGATTTGAACACGTCATATTCGCCTAAACCGTAGAATCCGGATGAACTGAAATACATTGTTTTACCGTCGGGCAACACAAACGGAGATTCTTCGTCTCGGTCGGTATTTAGTTCGGCAACTGTTGTGGGGGTACCCCATGTGCTATCTGCCCTAAGTTCCGACACCCAAATATCTCTGCCGCCTTTTCCGCCTCGTTTATCCGATGAGAAGTACAATTTTTTGCCGTCGGGCGTAACTGAGGCGTGTCGTTCTACGCTGTTTTTTTTATTTATTTTTTTTGACATTGCCTCCGGTGCAGTCCAAAGTGTATCTTTTAGGCGACTGATATAAATGTCCCCGGCTTGTTTGTCATTACCTTTAAAAATAAACAATATCTTACCATCGGGCGATAAACCGCAGGTGGCTTCGTGTTGATCTGTATTTATAGGTGCGCCCATGTTATAAGGTGCAGACTTCAAACCTTTGTTTTTGTCCCATATCCAAACATCCTCAAACATTTTACCTTCCGGGCTGGTTGCTTCTCCGCTAACGCCGCCGGGACGTTTGGACGTGAAGAATAACTTAGAGCCGTCAGCTGTGGGAATTGGTGTGTGTTCATCGTAAGGCGTATTCAGGATTGCCAAGCGTGTAACAACAATCGGTTTGAAATCGGCAAAAATTTTTTCTGCTTCTTCAACGCGTTTAATAGCTTCGGCAAGTTCTGCTTTACTCGTTTTATTTAGCTCGAATTGTTCTATTTTACGCAAATTTTCAAGAGCTTGCGCATATAAATACAGATTCGAATATGCCATTGCAGAGTAATAATAAGCTGTTTGAACGAAGGTAGATTCCTTTTTGGTCGTTTCATAGCTTTGTATTATTGTTCCAAATTCCGATATAGCTAAATTATCTTCGGCAGTCCCTAAATACGAAATCCCAAGAAAGAACAAATTTTCTTCTTTCGTCGCATCCATCTGTTTCAATTGTAGATACAGAGGTTTTGCTTTGGCATGTTCTTTATTTACTATATGTTCGTAAGCTTGTTTTTCCAGCTTACGCATACTTTTGTCGTTCTGCGCGAACAACCCCATGCTTAGGGTAATTAAAAAAAAAACTGTAAAATATCGTGTCATCTTGCGCAAAGGTTAAAATTTTAAAACGGCGTAAAAATACTCTTATATTTTTTTAGAAAAAAAAAATATTGCCCAATTATCAGATATTTATGTTAATCTGCAAAATAACCGGGTGTTCAACAAAGTGTTTTATGAACAATTTCTCCTTAAATGCAGTTTTGAGTTCTTTTATTTCAGAACTTCATACTCTACTCTGCGGTTCTCGGCTTTCCCTTCCGGGATGTTATTTGTGGCTATCGGTTTGGTTTCTCCGTCTCCGACTGATACTATTCTATCAGAAGATATACATTTGTATGTCAGATAATTAACCACCGATTTAGCTCAATTTTCAGACAAAAGCAGATTGTCTGAATCTTTTCCTGCGGAACCCGTATGCCCGGAAATTTGAATTTTGACATTCGGATTTGACGTCAGAAGTTTATAAAGCTCATCTAACTCTACAAAAGACTCCGGTTTTAAGTCGGCTTTGTTTGTATCGAAGAAAATATGAGTTCAGTATAAAAAGTTATGCAAATAACTTGACGAACAGACAATTTCATTTTGCGAAAGGTTAAATTTATGTCAAAAAACATAACATCAAAAAAAAAATTAGGACAATTTATAAAATATGCTTACCTTTGCAATCCGATTTTTGGCTTCGTAGCTTAATGGATAGAGCATCAGGTTTCGGCCCTGACGGTTGGGGGTTCGAGTCCCTTCGAAGTCACAGTTAAAAGGTCTGCAAATGAATCATTTGCAGACCTTTTTTTAATAAAGTTTACGAATATCTTTATTATTTCTTGACAAATTTTGCCGTTTCAATTCGGTTTAATCCGCTGCCGGACAAGCATATCGAATATAAACCGACAGGCAGATGTGCAATATTCAGTTGTTGTGCAACTTCGTGCGTGCAGGCTTGTATGAGTACCGTTCTGCCGTAAATATCATATACTGTGAGCACATTACCGTTGTTTCCCAATTTTGGAATTTCGGAACAGACAATCGTAATTACTTCTGCCGCCGGATTTGGATATATTTTTATTTTTTGTTCCGAAACCTCGATAACTCCTGAGCTTGGTTGGTAGATGTGTTTGCCCAAATATTCGGTTGCTGTGCTCGGCGCGCTCAATACGGCTGCTTCTGAAATTTCTGTCCATTCACCTGTTTCAATAAAAATGCTTGGGTTGATATTGCCGCTCGTAACATCGGATTTTCGGTAAAAGACAGTTTCAGCACCCCATTTCGGACTGATTACCGTGGAGTAAATGCAATCCACGCGGTCGTTCCACGTGTTTCCGTTTTTGGTAATTGCCACCGGGTCGTCGCCGTTTATGTATGTGGCTGCGGACGGAATGCCTGCCGAAGCTGCATAAGCAGGGCTGACTGCTCCGGAGTTTTTATACACGCGCGACACGCCTGCAGCAAGCGTGCCCGAAAGAGCCTCGCCGCTGGCATAAGCTCCTGCCGGTGCACCGGTTGTGCTCCAACGTCCGAGTTGATACACAGACAAATCAATGCTCACAGTGCCGACATTTGTTAGTTCGATAAACTTATCGTAACTGCCGACACCTTCATAATACTGACTGATAATGAGTTTGCTCGTGTTCGGATTTACAACTCTTACCGTAAACGTTTGGTCGATTGATTTCTTTGCATCATCGTTTACGGATATAGTAATGGTGTTGTCGCCCGCGTGTTCGGCTTGTGGTGTTCCGCTGAGCAAAGCAGTTCCGTTTCCGATTTCCGCGAGCGTAAGCCAAGCGGGAACTTGAGTTTCTGTAAAATTGAATGTTGCGCCTGCATCGCCTGCCACACTTATACTATAGGTGTATTCTGTGCCGACACTTGCCTGCGTAACGGGCACAGACGTAAAATGAATCGGATTTCCGTCCACAACATTTATTTCAAAATCTTGATAAAGAGATTCTGTTCCGTTCGTTAGTTTCAAAGACACAGAATGAGCACCGAGATTTGCCGTAGTTGGTGTGCCTGACAATACAACGGAAACATATCCGCCTGAATTTGTACTGCTTCCCAACGAAAGCCAAGCGGGTGCAGCTTCTAAGGAAATTGTCAAATCGGACGTTGCCGCACCGTTTCCTACAATTGTGTAAGTATAAGATTCTCTGTCTGTAAGTTGCGTAACCGGTGTTGAGCTGAACCACAAACCGCTGCAATTATTGTCCCAAATGCACTGCACCCATTCCGGATGGTCGATAAACGGATTTCGGTTATGTTGATATTGAGAATAAATGATGTTATTTCGATTTCTTTCAAAATCCGAAACCGGATCTTCGATGTGCCAAGCGAGCAAATCGGACAACAAAGCGTGCAAAGGTGCGTTCGTTCCGGCATCCGGAAAATAATCGACCACTTCGAGGTCAAGTTCGCCGTTTTCGCCTTCGTAACGCGTAGCCATGTAAAAAATCATGCGGGCAGCATCGCCTTTAAATTCCGGGCGCGGTTCCCATGTCCATTCCGTGCTGCTGTAAAAACAACCTGTCGAAACGTTATTGAGAATATATTCTTCGTTACTTTCGGCAAACCAACGGTTGTTGCGCATGGTGTTTACGTCCGAATTTATCGGGCGAAGGTGATGCACATCCGTTCCTGCTCCCATCTCCGTGCCGAAATCGCCTCGCGATTTTGCCCAAACATGTTCTCGCTCCCAGCCGTTGCCGTCGTTCCACTCTTGCGCCGCATTGACAGAAACGCCTGTATAAACCAGAATCACATTTGCACTGTTTTGCGGGTCTCGGTCGGTAACTTTCAGAATATCCCAAACATCCGTTGTGTCTGCCGTATATTCGTATATTTTGTGCCCTTTGATAATATTATAGAGTGCCGTTTTTAGGGCATCGCCGCCCAATCCATCGGCAGAATCGTAATAGCCTGCCGGAATTTGTGCAGCCCCAAACAAACTCGCCGTAAGTAAAATACTAAAAATTAAATACTGTTTCATATTTTTCAAAACTAAAATTAAATGAAATATCCGCTCGTACAAACCGAAATTCGCACAAGGACAAAGTTACGTCTTTTTTTTGATTTCAGAGACGGAACACATTTTTTACAACACTAAACAGCATTTTTATTCATTCTCTAAAAGTTGGCATTCAATCACTCAAAAAAAATTACTCAATTTTTATAAAAAAACTTTAATTCTACGTTACGATTTAAGTCGGCAAAAGAAAAGCGTGGACGCTTTTCGCATTTTCTACTTGCGTTTAGCATCCAAGCTAAACTTTTTTTCGCACAAACTATGCTGTAATTTTTAATTTCGTAAAATAGAAATAATCAATTTACCTCGTTCCGTCGAGTTTTGAAACCCGTCGCATCCTGTTCGATTATTTGGGCATATTGTCGTAAACAGTGCTTGTAAGAAAATTCATAACTCATTGAAATACTTATTGTTATTAAGAGATTTC
>DYSM01000030.1 GCA_020718265.1 Draconibacterium orientale
TTAGCTAAAATAAAACAGGCTTTTTAGACCGGACTCATAGTTTCAATTGAATTTCAACATAATTTCTAAAAACATTCAAGTCTATGTTTTTCTATATCATAAAGTTATACAATTGATAATAAGTTTTCTTACAAGAACTATAAAGTGTTTAAACTTTTTTTAAGCTATTCAAAAGTTTAGCTTTCCTTATCGTCCAACAAAAAATCGGTTGTGTGTTCGGATTCCGTTTTGTCGGCATTCATGGAATCGAGTTTTGTGCGGTAGCGTGCGCCGTATTGGTTCCAAATCGTCAAAAAGAGTGCCGTGAGCAACGGACCGGCGAGGAATCCGATGATGCCCATCCAGAACATGCCGCCCAAACTTGCCAAGAAAACGAACGCGGTGTGCATTCCGCTTTTGTTGCCGTCCACACGCGGGCGAATGATATTTTGGCTGATGAGAAATGCGCCGTTACCGAGCACGATGAGCAAAATTCCGGTTGTGTAATCGCCTAACAGTAAATAAACTACAGCAATCGGAAACATGGCGGTATTAGCACCCAAAAGCGGAATTATAGAAAATATTGCCATGATAAAGCCCCAAAATACAGGCGAAGGCACATCGAAAATGACAAGCAAAATGGTGCCCCAAACGCCTTCGATAATGCCGAACATGAAGGAGTTGATGACAATGCCGTCCGTTACGCGTTTGATGTTTGTAAACAATTCGGATTCTTCTGCATCGCTCATCGGAATAAGAAACTGAATGCGTTTGAGCAATGCTTTTCCGTCGATTAGCATATAATAAAGCAAAAACAAAATCACAAACGCATGGAACAGCATGAACGCCAAGCCGGTAAACGTGTTTTGAACCAGTGTTAAGGTGTAGCCCGATGCTTTTGCTATGACTTCTTCGGCTTTTTTCTTATAGTCTTCTATATCAATATCTTCGGTATAATCGCGTAGCACAGGAATATCGTTCAGATACGTGTTTATTTTTTCCTGTGTGATTTCGGCGCGCAATTCGGGCCATTTTTCCGAAATGATTGTAAAACTGTGCGTTGCTTCTTTGGTTACTAAATATCCTACAAAAAAAAGTGGTATCACGATAGAGAAAACCACAAGCAATATGGTGGCTCCGGCAGCAAAGTGCGTTTTGTCTTTAAATTTGCGCAACAGAAACCGATACGGGCGTTGGAATAAAATCACGAGCACCAAAGTCAGAAAAATATCCGACAAAAACGGCGCAATGATGTTAAAAAACGCAACGGAAAGTCCGATGAGGATTGTGAAAAAGAAAAATTCCTGCAATCCGAATTTTGAGTTCAGTTTCATGCCGCCAAGTTACAGAATTATTATTTATTTAAGTATTGAAAAATGAATATTGAATAATAAGTTTTTTTTTACAAAATAATGAAATTAATCGGAAAACAATGAATGACAACTTTTTGACCACTAAATGACAAGAAATTCGTTAATATCAGATATTTATACAAATCCTGACGAACCACGTTTATTCCACAAATTTGTAACCCACACCTTTTATGGTATGAATATGTTTTTTCGAGATTTTTTCACGAATCTTGCGGATGTGCACATCAATGGTTCGGTCGCCCACCACAACGTCTTCGCCCCAAACTTCGGCATAAATTTCGTCACGCGTGAACACTTTGTCGGGCTTGGACAGAAGCAATTCCAAAAGTGAGAACTCTTTTTTGGGGAACGTCATTTCTTTGGTTTTGAAATAGACTTTGTATTTTTCCTTGTCCATCACAATGTCGCCGCGTTTGATAATGAGACTTTCGCCTTCGGCAGTTTCATCTTTTGAAGTGCGTTTGAGCAGGGCTTTTATTCTGCTAATCAGCACTTTTGGCTTTATCGGTTTGCTGATATAATCGTCGGCACCGGCTTCAAAGCCCGCAATTTGCGAATAATCTTCGCCGCGAGCTGTCAAAAAAGCAATGATGACTTGGTTGAGCTGTGGCAATTTCCGAATTTCTTCGCAAGTTTCAATGCCATCCACTTCGGGCATCATTACATCAAGCAGAATAAGGTCGGGCATGGTTTTCTTTGCCTTAATTACGGCATCTTTTCCGTTATCGGCAGTAAACACTTTGTAGCCTTCCTTCTCGAGGTTGTAACTGAGAAATTCGAGAATATCCGGGTCGTCATCGACAAGCAGTATTTTATGTTCTTCGTTCATAATCGTTTGATTTATTTGGGTTTATTTACTGTAAATGAAAATGTGGTTCCGATATTAGGTTTGCTTTTTACGCTTATACTTTGGTTATGTGCGTCTATAATATGTTTCACAATAGACAAGCCTAAGCCTGTGCCTCCCAATTTTTGCGAGCGACTTTTGTCCACGCGGTAAAACCGTTCAAAAATTCGGCTCAAATGTTTTTGTGCAATGCCGATGCCGTTATCCGTAACGTCCACCCGCACGCTGCTGCGGTTTTCTTTTACATAGATATTTGTGCGACCGGATGATATTCCGTACCGAATGGAGTTTGCAACAAGATTATCAATCACTTGTGTAATTCTGTTTTTATCAGCTTCCACCCAAACGACTTCTTTTTCGCTGTTGCAACTCAGGATAATATTGCTATCCACGGTGTGCATTTCGTGCATTTCCAACACTTCTCGAACGACTTTTATTATGTCAAAAGTGGAAAATTCGAGTTGAAGTTCGCGTGCTTCAAGTTTCGAGATGGTTTCCAAATCTTCGACAATGGAAATGATTCGGTTGATATTATTTTCAGCACGTTGCAAGTATTTTTTATTGATGTCGGGGTCTTCCAAACCGCCGTCTAAGAGCGTGAGCACGTAACCCTGAACATTAAAAATAGGCGTTTTCAATTCGTGCGACACATTGCCGAGAAATTCTTTGCGGTAACGTTCGGCTTCTTTTAACGCGTTGATTTGTTGTTTGTTGTAATCTCTTTTTGAAATATATTTTCCCAGAAGCAGAAAAACCAAAAAAAATGTAAACAGAAACAGCATCAACCCGAATACACTGAATCCCAACACAAACGAACTGAACATCAATTCGTTAAGCCATGTAAACCCGACAGCTGCCAAACTTACGCTCAATGCAACGATGAACGCAATGCGGAATTTGAATCGTTGAAACATTTTTCTGAAAAAACTATGGCAAAGTTAATCGTTTTTCTAAGACTTGTCATAATTTTCAAAATTAATCACGTTATCTTAACATTAATTTAAAACAGAATCTACATCGAATCAGCCGGCGCGCATTAACTTTGGCAAATTCTTTTCCTTTAAAGAAATTCGTATGGAATCAGTTTTTATTGTCATTGTCGGAATTTTGTTCTTGCTTGCAGCCCTCTATCTCGTTGTCGGCGTGAGCAACGATGCTGTTAATTTTTTGGTGTCGGCTGTCGATTCGCGTGCGGCATCTTTCAGAGTTATCTTACTGGTCGCGAGCTTGGGCGTGCTCATCGGTGCGGTGTTTTCCGGCGGAATGATGGAGGTTGCACGCAAAGGCGTGTTTCACCCGGAGCTTTTTACATTCGGAAATATTATGATTATTTTTCTTGCCGTCATGCTCACGGATGTTATTCTGTTAGATATTTTCAATTCGCTCGGCATGCCCACGTCCACAACCGTTTCGCTCGTATTTGAGTTATTGGGCGCGGCAGTTGCCGTCAGCATTGTTAAAATCTTACACGACGGCGGTTCGTTGAGCGAAGTCGGCAGCTACATCAACTCGGGCAAAGCGTTGGTAATCATAGGCGGAATTCTGTTTTCCGTTGTGGTTGCGTTCACATTCGGCTCGCTGATTCAATATCTTTCTCGGCTTTTATTTTCATTCGATATATCAAAAACATTTGTGCGCTACGGCGCGTTGTGGGGCGGAATTTCTGTTACTGCAATCACTTATTTCACATTGGTTACCGGCTTAAAAGGTTCCATTTTTGCAGATATTCCGATGACTGATACTCAAACGCTTAGCGAATGGACAAAAGCGCATACCTTGGAAATTATGGCTGTGAGTTTGCTCGTGTGGACTGCTTTGATGGCTGTTTTGCAATTTGTTTTCAAAGTTAATACATTGAAAATAATAGTTTTACTCGGAACTTTTGCTTTGGCGATGTCCTTCGCCGGCAACGATTTGGTAAACTTTATCGGCGTTCCCTTAGCCGGTTTCGATGCCTACAAATCGTGGGCAAGTTCCGGAATTGGTCCCGAAACGTTTATGATGACCGGTTTTAACGAGAAAATTCAAACTCCGACATTGTTTTTAATTCTTGCCGGCATTATTATGATTGTAACGTTGTGGCTGTCCAAAAAAGCCAAGCGTGTTACGGAAACCTCGCTGAATTTGAGCCGTCAGGACAGCGGAATCGAACGTTTTGAGTCGTCGGCAATCTCGCGCAGCATTGTTCGACTGTCTTTGCAAACGTCAAAATTTGTGGAAGATATGATTCCGAAAAAAATACAGGCGCGCATCGACAACCGATTCACTCGCCCGACCGAAAAAACCGCAGAACCTCAACAAGCCTTCGACCTCGTTCGTGCATCGGTAAATCTTATGGTTTCCGGCATCCTAATTTCACTCGGAACAGCTTACAAACTACCGCTTTCCACAACGTATGTTACGTTCATGGTTGCCATGGGCACATCACTTGCTGACCGCGCTTGGGGGCGAGAAAGTGCAGTTTACAGAGTTTCGGGCGTTTTGGCGGTGATTGCCGGTTGGTTTATAACGGCATTAGTCGCTTTTACGGTGGCATTTGTGCTGGCAAATCTCATCAATTGGGGCGGAATTATCGCAATTGCACTCATTTTGTTGCTCGCGGGAGTGTCCATGTATCGTTCGCAATTTTTGAATCGAAAAGCTAAAATTCAGGCAGAAGAATCGAAAACCTTGAACGAAGACGATAATTTGCCGCCGCAAATTAAGTATAAAAACGATGTCATCGAAGTTTTAGGAGAAGTCGCAACGTTGTTCCGAAAAACCATAAAAGCACTCACGAAAGAAGACAGAAAAAAACTCAAACACATCAAAAAAGCAAATATTGAGTTGAACGACAAAACCGGAGCGTTCAAGAAAAATGTTTACGAAATGATTCAACAGTTCACAAAACAGAACATTCATTCCGGTCCGTCTTTCGTGCAAGTGCTTGATTATTTAAGAGAAATAACACATGCCATGTATCATGTCATCAAACCAAGTTTTGAACATATAGACAACAACCACGTTGGCATGAACGCCGCTCAAACCGAAGAACTCCTGCAACTGAGCGAAGCTGTGGTCGAATTGTTCAACGAAGCCGTTGATATAATCAAAACCGAAAATTTCGACAAACTTGCAAATCTGTCCCTCTTTCAGAAAAAAATAATCGTACAACTTGACAGTTATCGCGAAAATCACGTCGAACGAATCAAAACCAACGAAATCGACACGCGCAACAGTGTGCTGTATCTCAATATCTTAGCAGAAACAAAAAATATCATGCTTTACATGTCGAGTTTAACCAAAGCACAACGCAGTTTCACTGAAAATCAAAATCCAAACTAAAATTTCCGAACATACTAAAAAAAACTTTTTTTTTGCAAATACATCTTTTTTTTTCAAGATATATGTTTTATCTTTGCCTGCTGATTTTTTAAATAAAAAGTGAACACACAGGCAAGATACAGCATTGAGCACAAAGCACTTAGCAACGGCGTTTATCCGTTTGAATACCAAATTGATGAGAAGTTTTTAAGCAGTTTTGAACATTCCGAAGTAAAAAATGGGATGCTCACAGCGCATGTTGTACTGCGAAAAAGCAGCACGTTCTTGCATTTAGACATCAAAATGGAAGGCGAAATAGAAGTTGAATGTGATTTGTGTTTGGATAAATTTTTCATACCACTGTTGCACGAAACCGAGCTTACCGTAAAATTCGGACAGACAAATTCCGATTTATCCGATGCCGATACAGAAATCACTCTCGCCGAAACGGAAACGGAACTTGTGCTGGATAAACACTTTTTTGATTACATAAACATAAGCATCCCTACACGTAAAACACACCCCGATGATGCGCAAGGCAACAGCACTTGCAATCCGGACATGTTAAATTTGTTGGAAACTCTCAATGCGGATAATGAAGACGAAAAAACGTCAGACCCGCGCTGGGACGCACTCAAAACCTTAATGAATTAATTTATTAACATCAAAATAATAGAATAAAATGGCACATCCGAAACGTAAAATCTCGACCCAACGCAGAAATAAACGTCGTACACACCACAAAGCCGAAGTAAAACAATTGGCAACATGCTCAACCTGCGGCGCAGCACACCAAATGCACAGAGTTTGCCCTGAATGCGGACACTATCGCGGACAAGAGGTAATTCAGAAAGCAGAAGCTTTATAGAGTAAAGTAAAACAGGTGTTAAAAACCGTTTGCCGGTCAAAGCCGGCTTTTTGTGTTTCGCATTGCCAAAGATAAAAACGGTTGCAGAAACATTCATGCGTCAGTATGAAATGTTCTAATCTGTATCACAATGACACCGCAACAAAAAGTGGTATGACAAAAATCAATGCAAAAATTACCGGCATAGGTGCGTTCGTGCCGGAATATGTGCTCACAAACCACGAGTTAGCTCAAATGATGGACACGACTGATGAATGGATTATGACCAGAATCGGTATCCGTGAGCGCAGAATACTCAAAGGCGAAGGCTTGGGAACGTCCGACATGGGCGCGAAAGCTGTTGAAAATCTGCTGCAAAAAACCAATACCAAGCCGGAAGAAGTCGATTTGCTCATTTGCACAACCGTAACGCCCGACATGCAATTTCCCGCAACGGCAAACATAATTTCGGACAAAGTAGGCATCACGAACGCCTTTAGTTTCGATATAAATGCCGGCTGTTCCGGTTTTTTATTCGGCATGGCAACGGCAGCAAAGTTCGTTCAATCAGGGCAATACAAAAAAGTTGTGCTTGTCGGTGCCGATAAAATGTCGTCCATTGTCGATTATACCGACCGTTCCGTGAGTCCGATTTTTGGCGATGGTGCCGGCGCAGTGCTTTTCGAGCCGACAACCGAAGACCTTGGAGTTATTGACGAAATGTTGCATACCGACGGCATGGGACGCAAACATTTGCACCAAAAAGCCGGCGGTTCCGTAAAACCCGCATCGCACGAAACCATTGATGCCCGCGAACATTTCATCTACCAAGAAGGACAAGCCGTTTTCAAACACGCCGTAAAAGGCATGGCTGACGTTTCTGTAGAAATGATGCAAAAACATAATTTGACGACCGAAAACTTAGCATGGCTCATTCCGCACCAAGCGAACATGCGCATTATCGAAGCCACAGCAAACCGCATGGGTTTAGAAAAGGAAAAGGTGATGATAAATATTGAGCGTTTCGGAAACACTACAGACGGAACTTTGCCGCTGTTGCTCTGGGAATGGGAAAGCAAACTCAAAAAAGGCGACAATCTTATTTTCGCTACCTTCGGTGCAGGTTTCACGTGGGGCGCGATGTATATGAAGTGGGCATATTAAAAAATAATGCCAAAAAATTTGTTTTACAAAAAAAATATCTATTTTTATCCGATAAATTTCAAAAAATACTGTTATGGATTACAAAGAACTCAAAGAATTCATCAAAGCTGTCGCAAAATCAGGCGTAAGCGAAGTTGACATAAAAAGCGCAGACCTAAGAATACATATCAAAGTAACACCCGGCATGGAAGGACAATACATGCAAACGGATACGATGATACAACAAGTGCCGATGCACACGGGAATGCACACGGGCATGCACACGGGCATGCACACAGGCATTCACACCATGATGCAACAACCCATGCAAACCGTTGTAACACAACACGGTGAGCCAACGCAAGAGGCGAAAACAGAAGCCGAAAACAATGCAAAATACGTTACAATCAAATCGCCCATGGTCGGTACGTTCTACCGCAAACCCTCACCCGACAAGCCCATGTTTGTGAACGTTGGCGACACAGTAAACAAAAA
This sequence comes from Draconibacterium orientale, assembly GCA_020718265.1. Lineage (GTDB taxonomy): Bacteria > Bacteroidota > Bacteroidia > Bacteroidales > JAADGE01 > DYOJ01. The sequence goes on from DYSM01000030.1 coordinate 7,988, forward strand.
TTCCGTGGTCTGCATTATTGAGGCAATGAAACTTTTCAATGAAATTGAAGCAGAAGTATCCGGCAAAATTGTAAAAATTTTAGTCGATGATGCTTCGCCCGTTGAATTCGATCAACCTTTATACCTCGTTGACCCAAGTTAAATCTTTAAAAGCAAAAAATTATGTTAAGAAAACATATCATTCCGGTTATCATGCTGGCACTCATGCTGGTAATACTTACGGCGTGTCCTTACACGTCGAGCGTTCCGGTGTCTCAATCTTCCGAAAAATTAGAAAAAAAACTGTTCGGGAAATGGGTAAAAGCCTCCGATGCCGATGCTGACTTTCCTGAATATTATCAAATTTCCGAACAAGATAAATTCAGATATCGCATCGAAAAAAACGAATATAACACAACAGACAGCATTTATGACAAAACCGTATATGTCTCGCACACAACAACTTTGGGCGGTATTGTTTTCATAAATATGCAAAAAGACGGCGAAGGCGATTTTTATATACACAGAATTGATTTGAGCGAAGATAAAGAATCATTCGTGCTGTTTGAAGTTACCGATAATATTGACGAAAAATTTTCAAGCTCCGCAGAACTTAAAGCCTTTGTGGACAAATACAAAGAACTTAGCTTCTTCTACAATTCAGAAGAAAAAACGTACACCAAAAAAGAAGATTAAACGCCGGAATCCACCCGCTTTTCAAAGAACGAAAGTATTATGTTTAAAAAAATATTAATAGCCAACAGAGGCGAAATCGCGCTACGCGTTATACGCACCTGCAAAGAAATGGGTATCAGCACAGTAGCCGTGTATTCGGTTGCCGATAAAGAAAGTTTACATGTTCGTTTTGCCGACGAAGCGGTTTGCATCGGACCTGCTGCAGGAAAAGATTCTTATTTGAGCATCAAAGCATTAATTTCTGCAGCCGAAATTACAAACGCAGATGCGATTCACCCCGGATACGGATTTTTGTCGGAAAATGCCGAATTTGCAAAAATTTGTGCAAAACACGAAATCAAGTTCATCGGTCCGACCGCAGACCAAATTATTGCCATGGGCGATAAGAATAATGCAAAACGAACCATGCGCGAAGCAGGTGTTCCGACAATTCCGGGTTCTAAAGACTTGATTCCGAATGCAGAAGAAGGAATGCGTCAAGCCAAAGAAATAGGCTACCCGGTGATGATAAAAGCCACAGCCGGCGGCGGCGGAAAAGGAATGCGCATCGTAAAACACGAAGAAGAATTTCAAAAACTTTGGGATTCGGCACGCCAAGAAGCTGCGGCATCGTTCGGAAACGACGGAATTTACATGGAAAAATTCATAGAAGAACCGCGCCATATCGAAATACAAGTAGTCGGCGATAATTTTGGAAATGCCTGCCACCTTTCGGAACGAGACTGTTCCGTGCAACGTCGCCACCAAAAACTTTTGGAAGAAACACCTTCGCCGTTTATGACAGACGAATTGCGCGAGCGCATGGGCGATGCCGCCGTAAAAGCTGTTAAATCAATTAAATACCAAGGTGTCGGAACTATAGAATTTTTGGTGGACAAGAACCGAAATTTCTATTTCATGGAAATGAACACGCGTATTCAGGTTGAACACCCGATTACAGAGGAAGTTATAAATTTCGACTTAATCAAAGAACAAATTAAAGTTGCAGCCGGCATACCGATTTCGGGAGCCAACTATTATCCGCAAATGCACGCGATTGAATGTCGTATCAATGCCGAAGACCCTTATGCAAACTTCCGCCCGTCACCGGGAAAAATTGAAGTTCTGCACGTTCCGGGCGGACACGGCGTACGCGTCGATACGCATGTTTACGCAAGTTACACCATACCGCCAAACTACGATTCGATGATTGCAAAACTCATTGTATCAGCACGTACGCGCGAAGAAGCTATCAAAAAAATGCGCAGAGCATTAGACGAATTTGTAATTGAAGGCATCAAAACTACGATTCCGTTTCATAAACAACTTATGGACAACGAGGATTTTAAAGCCGGAAATTACACTACAAAATTTATGGAAACGTTCGAGTTAAAATAGTATTTTTCGAGCGTAAATTACTTTTTATCAAAGCATTATGAGCAAACCACAACCACCCGTTCCGGGCGCACTGAACATGATTTCTGCCGGAACAAATATCAAAGGAGACATCGATTCCAAAGGCGATTTTCGTATTGACGGAAAAGTTGACGGAAACTTGAACACCGAAGGAAAAATATTAATCGGCGAAACCGGCATCGTGACAGGTAACATCACTTGTGAGCGTTGCGAAGTTTCCGGAGCGTTTGAAGGCAAAATCATTGTAAAAGATTTACTTTCAATCACGGCAAGCGCGAAAATTACAGGCGAAATCATAACCGGCAAGCTGCAAGTTCAACCCGGTGCCGTGTTCAACGGAACGTGCAAAATGACCAATGAGCAAGCCATCGGACAAAAATCACCCGCAAAATAAACCTTCAGTCGCACCGAATGACAATCTGAAAGCAATTGCGAAATATTCCGGAATTGCCTTTCAGATGGGTGCAATAACATTTTTGGGCGCGTGGGGAGGCACACGATTGGATGCGTACTTTGGTTTTGAAAAAAATATTCTTACGGCAATTTTAACTATACTTGCTGTTGTGTTGGCTGTATATCTTTCAATCAAAGATTTTTTGAAAATGAAATAATAGTTTGTTACAACCGCTTAGCGGCTTAACACAAAAATAAAGTCAGGTCATTTGGAAAAGTTATTCAAATCATATCTCATTCAGACACTTGTAATTACGTTGTCCGCTCTTATCACCGGCGGATTGATATTTTTATTTATCGTTCCGCAGTTCTATTTTCCGGCATTCCCTTTCGTTTTTATTGTTTTTCCGTCCGTTTCCATTTATGTTCACAGCTTACTTTTACGAACTTCTGTAAAAAAAAATGAGCAATTTAACATGGCTTTTACACTTTCGTTTTTACTCAAACTCGTAATTTACGCTGCGTTTGTGGGAATTTCGTTATCTGTAGATAAAATGAATTATAAAGTGTTTGTCATTTTTACGCTTTCCGCTTACGTCATCTACACCGTGCACGAAACGCGGGCAATAGTAAAAGCTATTCAAAACTTAAGCTAAAACTGTTGGTTTTTACAAAAAAATGGTTACTTTTGAATACGCGCATTCGGAAATATTTAAAATGTAACCAGATGAAAATCAAGCTTTACAACACAATTTACATCCTCGCGGCAAGCGCAATTCTCAGTTCGAGCTGTGCATCCGGCTCATCGGGTTTCGGGTCCATTTTGAAAAAAGGAAACACATACAGCTTTGTTCAGCACGATATGCCCGACGGTGTAATTTCTTCTGCCTGCGATTTTTTTCGGACTTGAAGTAAAAGAACAACATCCGGATGGCTACTAATTCTGAATTTGAAACTTGCGTATGAATCGTCAGGAAAAACTAAATATCATAATAAACTCAACTTTGCATTTCCTTGCATCGTATCTGTTTGTGTATGTATTTTTTACACTAATAACTTACACTGCTGCACTTGCAATGGGCATTGACAGCGGAATTACCGGAAATAAACTCACGTTCCGAATCCCCGACCACTCGCCCTTGTGGACAAATATTTCGATCATTGCCGTCATCGGAATGCCGTCTCTGTTTTCATTAGCAATGAGTTATGTAAGTAGAGAATTTTACAATACCGCACGCAAACGCCGCTCGAATTTGAAACTCTTTTGGGTTTGGACAAGTCTCCATTTCAACGTTTTGTTTTGGGCAAATTGGGTCGGCGGACTTGCAACTTCTTCCGATTTTGGGGCGTTCCTCAACTGGGTGTACATGCCTTTTTGGCTGCAAATTGTGCTGGGTGTCGGCGGTTTAGTATTGCTTTACTTGCAGAACGGTTTCACGCTTTACGGTATTGTTCAAACGGCTCCGAGCAGGGCGTATGTTGCAAAATCGAAACAAAAAGAATACAAGAAATTTGCGGCAATCTATCCTTACATCGCCGGAAGTTTGGTGCTGTTGCTTTTGGGCATTCCCTCCTACGCCATTGCCGACCGAATTTTTATGCTCATCTATCTGTTTAACCTTATTCCGATTTTACAATATATTGATGAAGAAGAAGTTAAACTCGTGAAAAACAGCGACATTTTCAAACCCGATTACCTTCTTATCATCCCTTTTCTGCTTATTATTATCATTTTTCTAATATTATAGACATGGAATTTTTATCTAAAATATATTCTAAATATCAAAACACCAACGACTTAGTAAAATTCGTCATCAACGGTGCTCTTTTGGGCGTATTGTGGATTGGTTTCTACGGTGTGTTCCGCAATTTTCAATTCGTAAACGACTTTTATGAATTTGGCGTGCGCGAGTTTACCAATTTCCTGTTGGCAGGCACCGAGTTAGCACTCAACACCTTAGGTTACGAAACCACTTCGTTCGGGAAGATTGTTAAAATCGTGGGCACTCCCGGCGTATTTTTGGACAGAGGTTGCCTTGCTCGCAATCTCATGGGCTTGTTCGCAGGGTTTGTGCTTGCATATCCGGGCAAAATAAAAAAAAAATTGTGGTATATTCCGTTCGGTTTAGTTGTCATTATTATCCTGAATATCTTTCGGTTATCCGGGTTAGCTATCCTAACGGACTGTTGCTTCGAGCAGGTGGAGTTCAACCATCATTACGTGTTCAAAATTGTGGTCTTTGGTGCAATTCTTCTGCTTTGGTATTTTTGGGTTTTTACAATGAACAAAAAAGAAACAAAAGCCAAAACAAGCTAATTCTGTCAAATCAAATATTTTAGCTATAATAAATTAGGTACTTATTTCAAATATTGTTGTCTGAATACTTTTGTCTGTAATCTAATAATAATCAAGATAATGAAAAAATTAGCTCTCATATTATCGCTGTTGGTGCTCGGCATCGGTGCAAGCATTTCGGCGCAAACAAATCCGTTGTGGTTGCGCTATCCGGCAATTTCGCCAGACGGACAAAGCATTGCCTTCACCTACATGAGCGACATTTACACCGTGCCGACTAAAGGCGGAACCGCGCTGCGCCTGACTTCCGGCACAGGAACGGAATATAAACCAGTATGGTCGCCCGACGGAAAAACCATTGCGTACGCATCAGACCAATTTGGCAATTTCGATATTTTTACAATTCCCGCAGCCGGCGGCACACCTGTACGCTTAACATTCCATTCCGGCAGCGAGAAACCAAGTGCATTCTCGCCCGACGGCAAACTGATTTTATTCTCGGCAAGCATTCAGGATTTGGCTCAATCTGCAGCATTTCCGCGTCCGTATTTGTCTGAACTTTATAGCGTTCCTGTCAGTGGCGGTCGTATAAAACAAGTGTTGGCAACACCTGCAGAAGAAGCAAAATACAGTAAAGATGCTTCCAAAATTATTTATCAAGATTCAAAAGGACCGGAAAATCAATGGCGCAAACATCACAAATCGTCCGTAACCAGAGACTTACGCATGTATTCGGTGGCTGATAAAAAGCATACATTTTTGACAACATACATTGGAGAAGACCGCGACCCTGTGTTCAGTGCCGATGAAACCGCGATTTATTACATCAGTGATGTGAACTCCAAAGGCATGAATATCTGCAAGATAGACTTGATGTTGCCCGAAGTTCCTGTCAAAATATCCGACTTTAAAAATCATCCTGTCCGATTTCTGTCCGTTTCCAACGACGATGTGCTGTGCTTCTCGTGGGACGGCGAAATTTATGTGATGAAAGAAGGCAAAACCCCTTTGAAAGTCAATATCACGATAAATACCGATGCCGGATTTTCAAGAACCGAATTCCGAAAAGAAAGTTCCGGCGCGACGGAAATGGCAATTTCGCCCGACGGCGATGAGGTTGCGTTCGTTCTGCGCGGCAATGTATTTGTAACTTCAACGGAATTTGGCTCCACAAAACAAATCACCAACACGCCCGGCGCGGAACGCAACGTGAGCTTTAGTCCCGACGGCAAAGCAATTCTGTATGCCGCCGAGCGCAACGGAAGTTGGAACATCTATCAAACCAAACGCACGAACGACGCGGAGTTGAATTTCGCCTTATCAAGTCTTTTGACAGAAACTCCTGTCGTTGAAACCGAAGCCGAAGAGTTTCAACCCATGTTCTCACCCGACGGTAAAGAAATTGCTTATTTGCATGAACGCACCGAGTTGAAAGTCATCAATTTAGCCACAAAAGCCACGCGAACCGTGTTGAACGGAAAATTCAACTATTCCTACACCGACGGCGACCAAGCTTACGAGTGGGCGCCCGACAGCAAATCGTTTCTGGTGCAATTCTCGCCCCACTCTGCCTTCACAAGCGACATCGCCTTGGTAAAAGCCGACGGCTCCGAAGCCGATAAACCGCTAAACCTCACGCCGAGCGGCTATGCCGACGGTTCGCCCAAATGGGCATTGAAAGGCAACGCCATGATTTGGTTCTCCGACCGCGAAGGCTACCGAAGCCACGGCAGCTGGGGTTCGCACTCCGATGTGTATGCCGCATTCTTCAACCAAGATGCGTACAATAAATTCCGAATGACGGAGGAAGAATACAAACTATATCAAAAAGAAAATGAGAAAAAGACTTCGGCTAAAAAAGATACAACTAAGAAAGAAGACGAAGTGGAACCGCTTGTGTTTGAACTCAATAAGTTAGAAAAACGCATGACGCGCCTCACAATAAACTCCGCAGCAATGTCTGATGCCATACTAACGCCCGACGGCGAAAAGCTCTTCTACATGGCAAGCTTTGAAGACGGTTTCGACCTGTGGGTTACCGATTTACGCAAGAATGAAACCAAGCTCGCCGCCAAACTGTCGGGCTACGGTTACGCAATGCAGTTGGACAAAAAAGGCGAAAACCTGTTTGTCATTTCGGGCGGAAAGATTCTGAAATTCGATACCAAATCATATTCACAAAAGGCTGTGTCGTTTACGGCAGAATACGAACTCAACCGCTTTGCCGAACGCGCATACATGTTTGAACACGTGTGCCGAACCATAAACAAAAAATTCTACGTTACCGATATGCACGGCGTGGACTGGAAATTCTACCAAAAAGAATACGAAAAATTCCTGCCGCACATCAACAACAACTTTGATTTTGCCGAAATGCTCAGCGAAATTTTGGGCGAACTCAACGCTTCGCACACCGGCTCCGGATACCGATACTCTGCCCCAAACAGCGACCAAACAGCCTCACTCGGTGCGTTTTACGATTATAATTTTACCGAAAACGGATTAAAAATCGTAGAAATTATAGACGAAGGTCCGTTGGCGAACACGCCCGTAAAAGCCGGTATGATTATCGAAAAGATTGACGGTGTCGCGGTGGAAGCCGGCAAAGATTATTTTGCACTGTTGAACAGAAAAGTTGGCAAACGCACACTGCTTTCCGTATTCGACCCCGCAACCGGCAAGCGTTGGGACGAAACCGTAAAACCCATTTCGCTCGGCGACGAAAATACGCTGCTTTACCAACGTTGGGTGGAAAAACGCCGCGCCGAAACCAAACAACTCTCCGCCGGACGCATCGGTTACGTGCACATTGAGGGCATGAACAGCGCATCGTTCCGACAAGTGTATTCCGATTTACTCGGCAAACATTACGACGATGAAGCGGTTGTGATAGACTCGCGCTACAACCACGGCGGCTGGCTGCACGACGATTTGGCAACCTTGTTCAGCGGTAAAAAATACGTTGAATTTGTGCCGCGCGGGCAATCCTTCGGCACCGACCCCATGACCAAATGGACAAAACCCTCGGCATTGCTGATGAGCGAAGGCAACTACTCCGACGGACACGCGTTTCCGTTTGTGTATAAAACGTTGGAAATCGGCAAAATAATAGGTATGCCCGTGCCCGGCACCATGACCGCCGTGTGGTGGGAGACCCTGCAAGACCCGACCGTGTATTTCGGAATGCCGCAAGTAGGCACGCGAGACAATAACGGCAATTACCTTGAAAACACGCAGTTAGAACCCGATTACAAAGTGGATAACGACTACGAAACCATCATCACCGGGCGCGACCAACAACTCGAAAAAGCCGTGCAAGTGATATTGGAACAGTTGAAGAAATAAACTCTCATGCCAAAATTAAAACCACGCTGCATTCGCCCGACAGGACAATGTAGCGTGTCAAAAACTGCAAAATAATAAATGAGGCTTGCGGAAAAAACAGTAATTTTACATCTGTAATGCATATTTTCCTTTTACTATAAT
>DYSM01000337.1 GCA_020718265.1 Draconibacterium orientale
GAGTGTTTGCATCGGCTTAATATTTGAACAAAGATACAATTTTTTGTCGAAATTTTGTTTTGAAATCTGAATTTTATTCATATTTTTGTAGCAGTATGATTTGCATCGTTTTGCAAATTTGATAAAATAACATTGCGTTTAAAAATCGCATTTCTCTTTCGGTAAAACCGCCAAATTTTAGCATGAACAGAGAAATAGTGACTGTGAACGCACCCTCGCAACGGGTGTGTTTCTTTGCTGTTAAATTGTATTCGAGTGTTTGTTTCATAAAGAACCAAAAAATGAATGAAATCCTATATACAACAGCATTAAACGAAGAAAACAAACTTGTAAAAGCTGCTGATGCAAAGAAATCAAGTGTTTTTTGTTGTCCTTTTTGTAAAGGAGAACTGATTTTAAGAAAAAGTCAAAATTCTGGCAAATATTCAAAACGACCTCATTTTGCACATAAAAACCTGATGCCAAGTTGTAGTGAAGAAACACTTCTTCATTATTCTTTCAAAATTTTACTTTTCGAGTATATTTCCGAAAAAATAAAAAGCAATGAAGAAATTATTATGAATTGGAAATGCAAATATTGTAATAACAACCATAATGGAAATTTGATAAAGAAAGTAACAGACATTAAACTTGAACATAATTTATCTATTTGTCAGCCTGATATTGCGTTATTTGTTAATAATATAGTATTTGCAGTAATTGAAGTAGTTGTAACACATAAACCAGAATTCAAAACACAACAATTTTATAAGGACAACAATATCATTTTAATCCAGATAAACTTGAATTCGGATACTGATATAGATAATCTTAAAAACAAAATAGAAAATCCAGACATTGTAGATTTTTGTATGCAACCAAAATGCAAAAAATGTGAAAATATAATGATAACAAAAGAACTAATAACATACAAAAATATATGTTCGTGTGGAACAGAAAACTTGATTACATATATTCAAAAATCAAGTGATGATTGGTATTATGGGATTTGGGACTTTTCAAAAAAAGAAATTGAAATAGCAAAGGAAAAGGGTGTAAACATAAAATGGCAAAAAAGTAAAAACGAAAAATTTTACATGGCAAATATTTGTAAAAATTGTGGGAAAATTCTAAAAGAGCAATCAAATACACCAATTGGAGTTACTCCATTTCCGAAAATTCCGGAAGAAATTTTCCACGCAGGAGAAGATGAGAGTTATAAATATATAGAAAAATGTGATACTCAATATTATAGATTAGGTTACTTCTGCGATGAATGCGACAGAAAAAAATAATTTTATGGATAATATTTGGATAAAATACAGATACTGTCCATAAGATTTGCAATAAAATATTCCGTAAGTTGCAAAGCACCTCAAAGGTGCTATGCAACTATACTGCCAAATTTTTAAAACGCATACCTATTTTCTTCAATCAGCTTGTCGGCGATGCGGCGGCGGAGGGCAACCACATTCACGCCTTCAACTTTCGTGAAGCGTTTCATGCCCATGAGCATGCCCATGCGCTCGTTGCCTTCGGCGAAGGAATACAGGGCATCGTCGCCGAGTTTTTTCATTTGCGCGGCACTGTCGCACAAAAAAATGTCGAGCATATCTTTGAGCAACGCCACTTTGTCTTCGCCTTTTTCGGCTTGCAGTTTTTCTACGCGCAGCGTGAACGATTCCACAGCGTAAATCAGCATCATCATATCGGCGGCGGCAAATAGGAGTTCTTGCTCATGGTCGAGTTTATCCATGAATTTTTGCACGGCAGCACCCGAAACCATCAGGAACGCTTTTTTGAAATTTTGAATAACCGATTTTTTAACTTCAAAATAATCCTGCGTGGTCGAACCGAAATCCGGAATGCCCGTAAGTTCCTTAGCCACAGCCATTGCGGGGTGCAATATGTCAATCTCGCCTTTCATGGCGCGTTTGAGCACTTCGCCCACCATCACCATGCGATTTATTTCGTTGGTGCCCTCAAAAATCCGATTGATACGCGCATCGCGGAAGGCACGTTCCACAGGTGTTTCGGCAGAATAACCCATGCCGCCGTAAATTTGCACGCCTTCGTCCACAACATAGTCAAGTGCCTCAGAACCAAACACTTTCGCAATAGAACATTCGATGGCGTATTGGCGCAACGCTTCGAGTTCTGCTTTGCCTTTGTCCATACCTTGGGCAACGAACGCATCTATCGAATCGTCAATGTTTTGGGCAATGCGGTAGCTCAACGATTCGCCGGCATAAGTCAGGATTGCCATTTGTGCCAATTTGTGTTTTATGGCGCCGAATTGCGCTATCGGGGTTTTGAATTGTTTGCGCTCGTTGGCATATTTTACCGAATAATCAATCACGCCCTTAGCCGCACCGATGGTTGCGCCGCCGAGTTTTAATCGTCCTAAATTTAAAATATTTAGTGCAATTTTGAACCCTTCGTTGCGTTCGCCCAAAAGGTTTTCCACCGGCACTTTTACATTGTTGTAGTAAACCTGCGTGGTGGATGAGCCTTTGATGCCCATTTTTTCTTCGTCCACACCGATTTCGATGCCTTCGGAATTTGCATCTATGATAAATGCCGACAGGTTTTTGTCGTCGTCAATTTTCGCAAAAACGATGTGCACGTTAGCTATACCACCGTTGGTAATCCACATTTTCACGCCGTTCACGATGTAATGTTTGCCGTCGGGCGACAAAACGGCTTTGGATTTTCCGCTGTTGGCATCCGAGCCGGCTTCGGGTTCGGTGAGGCAGTATGCGCCAATCCATTCGCCCGATGCGAGTTTAGGCAGATATTTTCGCTTTTGTACTTCATTGCCGTAATACAAAATCGGCAAGGTTCCGATGCCCGTGTGCGCCGAAAACGCAACGGCATACGAGAAACTTTTGCCGGCTTCTTCCACTACTTTTAGTGAAGTTACGGTATTTTGTCCGAATCCGTCGTATTCTTCGGGCACGGAAACGCCGAGCAAGCCGTATTCGCCTGCTTTGCGTACGAGCTGCGCGAGCAATGCGCGGTCGTGTTTTTCGAGTTGCGGCATGTGCGGATTCACTTCTTTTTCGATGAAATCCGACACGGTTTGCGCCATCATAAGTTGTTCTTCCGAAAATTCTTCGGGGATAAAAATGTCTGTGTATGCGGTTTCTTTAACTAAGAATTCGCCGCCTTTGATGAGATTTTTCATTATTTTTGAGATTTGAGATGTGAGATTTGAGATGTGAGATTTGAGATGTGAGATTTGAG
>DYSM01000338.1 GCA_020718265.1 Draconibacterium orientale
ATGATGTTAGAGGGTGATTTGACAAATAACGGTACTGTGAATTGGAAAAATGATTCTCAAGACGACCAACGCGCTATCTTCTTTACCGGTGCTGACAATGTTGTGCAAAATGTTACAGGATTAACCTCGATACCATTTGTACTGATAACGCGCGGTTCGAAAGTTAAGTTGAACAACGATTTATTAGTAAACGGTAACGGAACTGAATTTATCACCTTTGCACGCTCATCCACAACAGACCCGGCAGAAATTGACTTAAACGGATATACGCTGTCATGCTCCGGAAGCGGAAACATTGAATTGAACAACGTAGCCGGAGCAAAAGTAACATCAAGCTCGGGACAAGGTCGTGTCGAAATTTCAGGCGGGAATGCTGTTTACAACGGAATTTCTGCAGGTACGCTCACTTTTGGTCCCACCGTTACCCTTGCCATCAACGGAGGAACAATGACCTTCCCGGCAACACTTGGTATTGTTAGCATCAACGGAACGCTTGAAGTCGGAGACGGAGCAACCATTACAAACATACCAACTTATGTAAATGTATTAGCAAACGGATTAGCCGAAAGCGATGCCGGTGAAATAGACCCGACTTTGCACTATAAACGTTCGGGAGAATTTACGGTAAGTGTTGAGTGGCCCGCAGGTTCAACCACCGAGGACAATATTCCGCACAATGTTTATGTTGAGGACGGAGCTACGGCAGGTATTTTGAATATGAATCTGGAACGTTATGCAATCAGCGAATGTAAAGTTATGAGCGGAGGAACGCTTAATATTGCACCCGCCACAGGTTGGTTACAAGTGAAAAACATGACTGTTGAAGCAGGCGGCACATTAGTTGTACAGTCTCCTGATGATATGACAGCAGGTGGTTCGTTAATAACACTTGGCACGGTTTCAAATGCCGGAACAATGAAAGCCGAGCGTTGGTTGAACGGAACTCAATATCGTTATGTTTCAAGTCCGAACAGTTCTTCAACCAATGCCGTTTTCACCGATGCAAATTCAACCGGAAACTTCAACCCGAATTTCTTGAAATATAATCAGGCTTATGATGGCAATCCGACTTCCGGCCTTTATGCGGAATGGTTGATTAGTATGAACGACGCATGGGAAAATGCACACAACGGAGCTTCGGGTGTCGATGTTGTAATGAATCCCGGACAAGGTTACGCGTTCTATACCAACGAAAATAAAAAATATAATTTCAATGGTACGTTTAACACAGCCACAACAGGAACAGGTATTAATGTAGCCGTGAAATATACTGACAATGACCCGTATAGCGGATATTTCGACGGTTGGAATTTTATCGGAAATCCGTTCCCGGCAGCTTTGGATTGGGAAAGCACCGCATGGGTGAAAACTCCAAAGATTCAGAACACTGCATATTTCTGGGACGGAGATAATTACCAATATTTCAACGGAACAAAAGGCACAGCCGGTTCATACGCGGGAGACTTTGCAAATTCCGTAAACGGAGCGACACGTTACATACCGGCTATGCAAGGCTTCTACGTAAAAGCTATAGCAACAGGAACTGTAAACGGAACAGATAATTCTGAAGATACACACACCATAACCATTCCGGGCGATGCGCGTTTACACAACAGCACACAAAATTTCTGGAAAAAAGGCGATTCAAAAGCGGAAGTTTCGGAAATTGAATTTGTTAAACTTCGCAGTATGTCAAACGGAAAAACGGATGAAACCATCATCCGCACAAATACAAATGCGACTTTGGAATTTGATAACGAATTCGATGCTCAAAAAATGTTCTCATACAACGATAATTACACATTTGTATATTCTGCGGGTCAAACACCAAAGGCAATCAATACGTTGCCGGAATTTACGGAAACAGACATTATTCCTGTAGGTTACATGGCAGGCAAAACGTCCGATGTCGTATTTACACTTGTTGGCAACAATTTAGTCGATAAACATGTATATTTGGAAGATTTGCAAAACGGAACACTCCAAAATTTGCAAACCAATCCCAACTACAATTTCACGGCTGAGAAAGGACAACGCGATGACCGTTTCCGTTTGGTATTTGCTCAAAATCAAGCACCCGTTGCCGGAACTGTTGAAAACCAAACCGCCGTTTACGGACATGCGTTTGAATATACAATTCCCGAAAATGCGTTTACAGATGCAAATATCGGAGATGAATTAAGATATTCGGCAGTCGCTGTATCTCGTTCGGAAATGCCCTTAGGTTTGTATTTGAATAATGAAACAAAATCTATCCAAGGTATTCCTGTCGAAGTCGGGACGTTTGATATCAAACTTACGGCAACCGACTTACACGGCGCAACAGCAAGCACAACGTTTACTATAACGGTAGAAAAAGCACAGCTCACAGTAAAAGCGGAAAACAAAGCGCGTAACTACGGCGAAGCCAATCCGGAATTGACATACACGTTTGAAGGTTTACTGCTTGACGACATGGCTGTTGATATAGATATGCAACCGCAAACTGAAACTTTAGCAAACCAAGATTCCTACGCAGGCACGTATCCGATTTTAATAGCAGGCGCATCGGACAATAACTATTCGATTGAACACGCAAACGGAGTCTTGACCGTAAATGCTGTGCTTCCGCTAGTTAAAACTGTTGAAGTTCTGGATGTAACAACAAACTCTGCTACAGTTAAAGGATCAATCCTTTCGCACGGTGGTGTTCCGACTATTCAAAGAGGTATCTGTTTGTCCGAATCGCCCGAACCAACAACGAACGACATCGTAATCAGTGCAGTTTCTGATGTTGCCGATTTTGAATTTACAGCGACAGAATTAGCAGAGAACACAACTTACTTTGTTCGGACGTTTGCAGTTAATGAAATCGGTACGGTTTACGGCGAAGAAATTTCGTTCACAACACGTCAATCTGTTTCTGTTGAGGCTGTTTCAAACAGCATTCGTATAGCTCCGAATCCGACTAACGGAAAATTGATTCTGACAGTAACTTCGGATTTATTCAACGCAAACTACACGGTTACAGACATCAGCGGAAAAACATTTGCGCAAGCTAAGGTCTCTGAAACAGAAACTGTTATCGACTTGTCGAACTTTGCAAAAGGTGTATATTTCATAAAAGTTGAAGCCGGCGAAACAAAATTCTCCGAACAAATTATCTTGAAATAATTTCATATCTCATACAAAACAAAAGAGCTTACCGCAAGGTAGGCTCTTTTTGTAATATTTAG
>DYSM01000339.1 GCA_020718265.1 Draconibacterium orientale
CTAATTCTTAATTCTTAATTGAAATATTTGCGCCGTCGAAGAGGTTTAAGAATCCGTTTGTAATCAAAAGTTCGCCGCCCGAAAGTCCGGACGATACCGTTGCGCGATTGCCGTAACGTTCTGAAACAGTGATATTTTGTAAAACAGCTTTTCCGTTTTTTGCAACATATACTTGTGGTTGCTCCGTTGTGCCGACTATTGCACGCGCCGGAATTGAAATTTGAGCGGATTTTTGCTCAACGTTTACACTCAATTTCCCGAACATACCCGATTTTAGTTTCAAATCCGCAGTGTTTTGCACCGAAAATTGCACGGGAAAACTATTGCCGGCATTTGCTTTGCTGCCGATTAAGCTGATTTTTCCGTTCAAAATCATCTCCGGGTAACTATCTGCCGTAAGCTCAAAAACTTTGTTTTCGGCGAAGTTAGGTAGCTCAAATTCAGGCACATTTATCGTAAATTTAAGGCTCGAAATGTCCGTAATTTGGAGCAAAGGCACACCCGGCGCTGCGAATGCGCCTTCTTCGGAGAGTTTTGCAGTAACGATACCGGCGAATGGCGCGGAAATGCTCGTTTTATTAATTTGTTCAACAAGCGTAGCGCGCTGAATTTTAGCAGCTTTCAAGCCAAGTTCAGCTTTTTCCAATTGTATGCCCTGAACGGCTTCGGCTTTTGCCAAAACGGTGTAACGTGCCACGTCTGATTCTAAGCCTTCTATTTGAATATCAAGACTTTGCAACTGCAATTTTAATAAGGAATTGTCTAATTGTATCAAATTTTGACCTTTTGAAACGTTTGTCCCGACATCCACGAGAACGGCGATAATTTTCCCTTGCACTTCGGCACTGATTTTCGTTTCTTTGTTCGGCTCAAACGTCCCGCTAATCGTGTAACTGCGGTCGGTCGTTTCGCGCGAAACCGTTTCTGCCGTTACGCTTACCGGTGTTGATTTATCGTATTGATATACACGGTCTTCCGTCGCTTTTTTGTTGCTTTTAAGTTGCAGAACCACCACAACGCACAGCACCGCCAAAATAACAAGCGTAACAATTACGCGCACAGTTTTTGTTCTATTTGCCATAAGATTTTTATTTTTTTTATTCGTTTATAATTTGATTTGTAAGTTTTCGGAGTTCCAATTCGGCTTTCAAATAATCGGCAAGTGCGTTTATATTAAGCTGTTGCGCCTCGCGCAAGGCATTATCCGCCAGCAAAACATCAGTGAGCGAAGCCGTGCCCTCTTTCTGTTGCAAAAGGGTATTGTCGTAAATATTTTGTGCCAAATTGATTTGTTTTTGCGTATTCAATATTGTTTTTTGGGCTGTAAGTAGTTGGTTGTAAGCATTTTTAGTCTGAATATCGGACTGTTCCGTGAGCAATTCAACTCGCAAATTACTGTTGCGCAGCTCAATTTTTTTCTGATTTATTTTGCGTTGCGTTACCGTTCCGTTAAAAATCGGATAAGAAAATTGCACACCGACATAGCTTACATCGTAAAAATTCAAAAAATTATTAGGTTCTTCGTCATATCCGAAACCTGTTTTGCCCCACGCGCCATAAGCAGAAAGGCTTGGCAGCCGAGAAAGTTTCAACGCATCTAACTCACTCTCAATCAACTTATTTTGCATATTTACAAGTTCAACATCAAGCGAAGTACCGGTTGCAAGTTCGGTGCGGAACTCCGATACGGTAATTAGCTCTGTTACAATTAGTTCCGAAGAATTTCGACCGAGCATGAAATTCATATTTGCCAAAGCCAAATCAAGTCTGTTTTGAACCAAAAGTTTCTGCGTTTGAAGTTGTTCGTGCAAAAGGCTGACTTTTGTTACATCTGTTTGTTTTGCAAGTAATTGGTTGTGAAGTAGTTCGGTGTTATTTAAGAGGATTTCTGTATTCTCAATATTTTTTTTGATAAATGCGATTTGAGAGCTTAAAATTTGAGCCGTGTAATACAAATTTGAAATGTCGAACAAGAGTTGTTCTTCTGTTTTTCGGTATTGTAAGTCACTCATTTCTAAACCAATAGCTGTTGCTTTGATGCCGCCGTAAATTTGCGCATTGAACAAGGGAATTTGCATTTGCAACGTTGCATTGATGTTGTGCGGCACGCCGAATTGCGTTTCTTTGAACTGCCCTTCCGGTCCGCCGAACATGGTCATCGGGATAAGGTTGTAAGGCTGGTCAATGTAATATTTGTAGTCTGCAACTGCAGAAATTTTCGGAATCAATCCCGCGATGCTCTCTTGACGTTTCTGTTCGCTTAACTCAATCGTGTTTTCACTGATTTTTAAGGACTTATTGTAAACTTTTGCCGAATCTATGCACTGTTGCAAGCTCCAAACCTGCGACTGAGAATGTGCATATTCGACCAAAAAGAAAACGATAAACGTCAAAATTAAAAGTCTGTTAATGTTTACTGACATAATATTTCAAATTTTTTTAGAACTTAATTTTTTCTTATTAAAAGTGTTATCGAATTTATTAATTCAACCCCACGCACGGTCAAATCATCAGTGTAGCCTGCCATGTGCCACTGTTTCACGAACATACGAAGCGAGCCTAAAACGATTGTCGCCAATGATGACGCATCAATGTCTGTTCGTATTTCATTGTCCTCTTGTCCGTTTTTGAGAATTAAAGTCAATTTATCGGTATTGGTTTTCATTAATTGTTGCACTTTTTCAACCAAAACGGCTTCGTTTCTGAATATTTCTTCCGAAAAAATGACAGCAACCAAAGGCGGAGTTGCAGTAAATGCTTGAAAATGAATTGAAAACAATCTTTCAATCTTTTTTAATACGGATGATTTTGTTTCGCTCTCCGTTAGGAAATATTTTTCTGAATTTTGTTTAAAAAAGTCTAAAATTGCGACTAAAATTTTGGTTTTATTTTCGTAATGGCGGTAAATTGCGGCTTCTGTAAATCCAATTTTTTTTGCAAGATTTTTAATCGTCAAGCCCTGAATACCGCTCTCATCAATGATTTGAAGAGATACGTCAATGATTTCTTTTTGCCTTGCTGATAATTCTGAGTTCATTTTAAATGTATGTAAGTATTCACTGATAAAAGTAAATCATTTAATTTACAAAACAAATATTTTGAATACTTTTTTTTTCTTACGACATTTGTACGAATATTGCTGTCAATTAATAAGAGTTCAGTATAAAAAGTCATAAAGTTGAAAGTTTGTAAAGTTAAATTACTG